>NZ_JBLLEB010000020.1:0-86305 GCF_047690175.1 Roseomonas sp. BN140053
TCCGGCCTCTACCGCCGCGATCACTCGGCCACGCAGGTCCTCCGACAAGGTCTTCGCCATCGCCGCTGGCCTCCAACCCCAGCCAGCAGCTTGAATCAGATTGCCCCCGAGCCGGGCAAGCCCACTGATTCGGTTCGCTCGGAATCTGCTCTAGCGTGCCGTTCCGGGCATTCTTGCAGCCCGTGAAAAGGGAGCGCTGCCCGGGGCAGCCGCAACGCTGCCCGGGGCGGCCAGGGTGCCCCGCCGTTCAGGCGAGGTGCTGCCGGAAATGCGCCAGCGTCCGGTTCCAGGCCAGCGTCGCCGCCGCGTCCTGGTAGCGCGGCGTGGAGTTGTTGTGGAAGCCGTGCTGCGTGCCGGGATACAGGTGCATCGCGTAGGGCGTCCCGGTGACCCGCAGCGCGGCCTCGAAGGCCGGCCACAGCGCGTTGATGCGCTCGTCGTGCTCGGCGTAGTGGATCAGCAGCGGCGACCGGATGGCGGCCACCGCGGCGGTTTCCGGTGCCGCGCCGTAGAACGGCGCCGCGGCCGCGACCTGCGCGCCGAGGCTGGCGGCCAGGGCATTGGTCGTGGTGCCGCCCCAGCAGAAGCCAGTGACGCCGAGCTTGCCGGAGGAGAGCGGGTGCGCCCGCAGGTGCAGCGCGCCGTTGCGCATGTCGGTGCGCAGCTTGTTCTGGTCCAGCCGCGCCTGCAGATCGCGCCCGTCATCGTCGTTGCCGGGATAGCCGCCCACCGGCGAAAGGCCGTCCGGCGCCAGGGCCAGGAAGCCTTCGGCTGCCAGGCGGCGCGCGACGTCCTCGATATAGGGGTTCAGGCCACGGTTCTCGTGGATCACCAGCACGGCGGGAAAGGGCCCGGGGCGGTTGGGATGCACGAGGTAGCCGCGCATCGTGCCGGAGGTGCCGCCGGGCGAGGGGTAGTCGACGTAGCGCGCCTTGATGCGCTCGTCGGTGAAGGACACGGTCTGTGCCTGGGCGTAGCGGGGCAGCAGCGCCTGCGCCATGGCCAGCCCGCCGACCGTCACCGCCGCGGCCTGCTGCAGGAAGCTGCGGCGGTCGAGGCGGCCGTGGCAGTACTCGTCGTAAAGGTCGAAGACTCGCTGGTCGATCTCGCCCTGCGTCAGGGCGGGCGCGGGGGTGGCGTGCGTGTCCGGCATCGGGCGGTCCCTCGTTGCGTTTGGGCGCGCCGTCCGGCGCGAGGTTCCCTGCCCGGGCCGGGCAGGACCCGCGGCGGGACGCGCGTGCCGGCGGCAGCCTAGCCCGGCGCCGTCGCGGCCGGCATCCCCCTCCCGCCGGGGCGGGGCGCGCCCGCCGGCCCGGGGTGCGCGGGCGGAAATGGAGGTTGTGGAGGCGGTGCTTGTGGAGCGATACTTGGGAACAACGGATGGGTCCCGCGCCGTCCGACGGGAGATAAAACAACCATGCCCAGGCTCAACGTGAACGGACGGGTGGTCGACGTGAATGCCGACCCGGATACCCCCCTGCTCTGGGCCCTGCGCGAGCATGTCGGCCTGACCGGCACCAAGTACGGCTGCGGCATCGCCCAGTGTGGCGCCTGCACGGTGCACGTGGACGGCCAGGTCACGCGGTCCTGCGTCATGCCGATCTCGAGCTTCGACGAGAACCAGAAGATCGTCACCATCGAGGGCCTGTCGCCGGACGGCAACCACCCGCTGCAGGTGGCGTGGCGGGCGCTGGACGTGCCGCAATGCGGTTATTGCCAGTCCGGGATGCTGATGGCCGCCGCCGCGCTGCTGGCCGAGAAGCCGCGCCCCACCGACGAGGACATCAACGCGGCGATCACCAACATCTGCCGCTGCGGCACCTACAACCGCGTCCGTGCCGGCATCCACCAGGCCGCCGGCCAGGGCATGACGGGTTGAGGGGGAGCATCGCGCCATGACCACCACCCTCGAGACCACCCGCCCGTCCCGCCGCAGCATGCTCAAGGGCGCGGCCGCAGCCGTGCTGCTGGGCTTCCACCTGCCCGGCAAGGGCGCCCTGGCCCAGGGCGCGCCCGCCGCGCCGGGTGCCGCGGCCGGCGCCGTGCCGGAAGTGAATGCCTGGGTGGTGATCCACCCCGACGACCGCGTGGTGCTGCGCATGGCGCGCACCGAGATGGGGCAGGGCACGCGCACCGGCCTCGCCCAGCTCTTTGCCGAGGAGCTGGGCTGCGACTGGAGCAAGCTCAGCACGGAATACGTCACGCCCGGCCAGAGCCTGGCGCGCAACCGCGCCTGGGGTCCCTTCCTGACCGCCGGCAGCCAGGGCATCCGGCAGAGCCAGGAGATCGTCCGCCGCGGCGGCGCGGCCGCGCGCACCATGCTGGTGCAGGCGGCGGCGACGCGCTGGGGCGTGCCGGCCGGCGAATGCTCGGTGCGGGACAGCGTGATCACCCATGCCGGCTCCGGGCGCACGCTGCGCTTCGGCGAGGTCGCGGCGGAAGCCGCGCGGGTGACGCCGCCCACCGAGGTGCGGCTCAAGGAGCCCGGGGAATGGCGGGTGATCGGCCAGCCGCTGCCGCGGCTCGACACCGCCGACAAGACCACGGGCAAGCAGGTCTACGGTTCCGACCTCCGGATGCCCGGGATGCTGGTGGCAGTGCCCAGGCGCTGCCCGGTGTTCGGCGGACGCGTGCGCTCCTTCGACGCGGCGGCCGTGTCCGGCATGCCGGGGGTGAAGCACGTCCTGCAGGTGGGCGAGAGCGCGGTGGCGGTGGTGGCCGACACCTTCTGGCAGGCCAAGACGGCGCTGGACGCGCTGCCGGTGGACTGGGACATGGGGGAGAACGCGCGCGCCTCCTCCGCCACCATCGCGGCGATGCTGGACGAGGGGCTGGCGGCGCCGGAAGCCTTTATCGGCAACCAGAACGGCGACGCCCGGGCGGCCATCGCCGGCGCGGCGCGGAAGGTGGAGGCGACCTACTCCTACCCCTTCCAGAACCACGCGCCGATGGAGCCGATGAACGCCACGGTGCTGTGGACGGCCACGCGCTGCGACGTGTGGTGCCCGACGCAGAACGGCGAGGCGGCGCTGGTCGCCGCGGCCGAGGCGGCGGGGCTGCCGCAGACTTCCTGCGACGTGCATCGCGTGGACCTCGGCGGCGGCTTCGGCCGGCGCACCACGCATGACTGGCTGACCGACGCGGTGCTGATCGCCAAGCAGCTGCCGGGCGTGCCGGTGAAGACCCAGTGGACGCGCGAGGAGGACATGGTGCAGGGGCGCTACCACCCCATCACCAAGTGCCGCCTGACCGCCGCGCTCGATGCCAACAACGAGGTCACCGGGCTGCACATGCGCATCTCCGGGCAGTCCATCCTGGCCTACGTGTTTCCGGGCGGGCTGCAGAACGGGCGCGACCCCACCACCTTCCAGGGGCTGAACGCCGGCGGGGCGGAAGGGGCCTTCGGCTACACCTTCCCCAACCTGCTGATCGACCACGCGATGCGCAACACGCACGTGCCCCCGCATTTCTGGCGCGGCGTGAACAACAACCAGAACGCCATCTACCTCGAGTGCTTCATCGACGAGGTGGCGGTGGCGACGAACCAGGACCCGCTGGCGCTGCGCCGCAAGCTGATGGCCAACCACCCCAAGCACCTGGCGGTGCTGAACGCGGTGGCCGAGCGCGCCGGCTGGGGCACGCCGACGCCACCGGGCGTGTTTCGCGGCATCGCGCAGCAGATGGGCTTCGGCAGCTACGTCGCGGCGGTGGCGGAGGTGTCCGTCAACCCGGCGGGTGAGCTGCGCATCCACCGCATCGTCGCCGGCACCGACCCCGGCCATGCCGTCAACCCGCGGCAGATCGCCATGCAGATCGAGGGCTCCTTCGCCTACGGGCTCTCGGCCGCGCTCTACGGCGAGTGCACGGTAAAGGACGGCGCCATCGAGCAGACCAACTTCGACACCTACAACGTCATGCGCATCGACGAGATGCCCCAGGTGGAAACGGTGGTGGTGCCCTCCGGCGGCTTCTGGGGCGGCGTGGGCGAACCCACCATCATGGTGGCGGCGCCGGCGGTGCTGAACGCCATCTTCGCGGCCACGGGCAAGCGCGTCCGCGACCTGCCGCTGAAGAACAACGACCTCCGCCGCGCCTAGGCGCGGCGGGCGCGGGCGGGCGGGCTGGCGGATCGTGCCGGCCGCCCTGCTCGCCCTGCCGGCGGTCCTGTCCGCGTTGCCGGCGGTGCTGTTTGCCGTGCCGCCGGCGCTGTCTGCCGCACCGGCGGCGGGGCGGGTCGCGCCCTTCGCCGTGACGGGCGACAGCATCGAGGCGCCGCTGGATGGCCTCCTGGGCGACCCGGCGCGGGGGGAAGCGGTGGTGCGCAGCCGGGAGGGGGCGAATTGCCTGATCTGCCATTCCATTCCCAACACGGCCGAGCGCTTCATGGGCGAGGTCGGGCCGCCGCTGGCGGGCGTGGGGGAGCGGCTGAGCCCGGGGCAGCTGCGGCTGCGGCTGGTGGACTCCACCTTGGTGAACCCGGATTCCGCCATGCCGCCGTATCATCGGGTGGAAGGGCTGCTGCGGGTGGACCCGCGCTTCCGCGGCCGGCCGGTGCTGACGGCGCAGGAGATCGAGGACGTGGTGGCCTATCTGGCGGGGTTGCGGGAATGAGGGCGATGGGTGGATGGAAGCGGCGCGCCGTGCTGGCGGCGCCGCTGCTGGCGGCGCTGCCACGCGCCGGTGCGGCGCAGGGGGCGGGTTCCGGCGCGGCCGCGCCGATTGGGGCCGGGGCGGCGGGCGCGAACCCGGCCGCCGCGCCGGCGGCGGACACCCCGCCCACCGCGCCCCCGACCGAGAGCTTCGCCGAGGCCGAGCGCGCCATCCTGGCGGGGCGCACCCCGCTGGCCGAGGGCATCACGCTGGGCCTGCAGACCCTGTCGGAGAACGGCAACTCCGTGGACATCTCGGTCAAGGTGGACAGCCCCGCCACCGCCGCGGACCACGTCACCGCGATCCACATCCTGTCGGAAAAGAACCCCTATCCGCGCGTGGCCAGCTTCGCGCTGACGCCGCGCGCCGGCCGGGCGGAGGTGGCGACGCGCATGCGGCTGGCCACCAGCCAGACGGTGCTGGTGCTGGCGGAAACCAGCCGCGGCGCGATGCACCGCGCCAGCCGCGACGTGATCGTCGTGCTCGGCGCCTGCGTGGAAACGGGCTGAGCGCGCCATGGCCGAGATCACCGCCCGCATCACGCTGCCCCCCACCGCCCGGCGCGGCGAGGTGGTGACGGTGCGCGTGCTCGTGCGCCACCCGATGGACCGCGAGATCAACGCGCCCGGGCTGACGCCGCTGCCGCGCCGCATCCTGCACACGCTGCGGGTGACCTATGGCGGGGAGGAAGTGTTCCGCATGGCGCTGTCGCCCGGCATCGCCGCCAACCCCTACCTGGAATTCACCACCGTCGCGACGGAAACCGGCGACATGGTGTTCGAATGGCTGGAGGATGGCGGGGCGGTGTTCCGGCGCGAGGCGCGGCTGGTCGTCGCGTGACGCGCGGGCGGCGGGCGCTGCGGGCGGCGCTTCCCGCCCTGGCGCTGCTGCTCGGCGGCGGTGCCCTGCTGGCCAGCGGGATGCTGGCGGAGGGCCAACTGCCGGGCGCAGGACCGGCGGCGGCAGCGGAGGTGCGGCCGACGCGCGACTTCCTGGCGCCCGAGCTGCGGGAAGGCCAGGAGGACCCGTCGCGCCATCCCGGCTGGCTCTGGGTGGAGGAGGGCGAGGCGCTGTGGAACCGCGGTGAGCGGAGCTGCGCCTCCTGCCACGGCGGCATCGCCTCCATGGCGGGGGTGTCCGCCCGCTACCCGGCGGTGGCTTCGGACGGCACGCTGCTGAACCTGGAAGGGCGCATCGAGCGCTGCCGGGCGGAGCACCAGGGGGAAGCGCCCTTCGGCTACGAGAGCGAGGCGCTGCTGTCCCTGACCGCGGCGGTGGCCGTGCGATCCCGCGGGATGCCGGTGGCGGTGGCGACCGACGGGCCGGCGGCGCCCTTCCTGGCGGAAGGCAAGCGGTTCTACGAAACGCGGCAGGGGCAGCTGAACCTGTCCTGCGGCCAGTGCCACGACGACAATGCGGGGCGGCGGCTGCGCGGCGACGTGATCTCCAACGGGTTGGGTACGGGCTACCCGGCCTATCGGCTGGAATGGGACACGATGGGGTCGCTGCACCGGCGGCTGCGCGCCTGCTCGCTGGGCGTGCGGGCGGAGCAGCTGCCGTTGGGGTCGCGGGAATACCTGACGCTGGAACTGTACCTCGCGAGCCGTGCCGAGGGCCTGCCGCTCGAAGCGCCGGGATTGCGGCGCTAGCGCCGCCGGGCCGAACAGGGGAGATCGCCGATGCGCCGCACCGCCGGAACCGCCGCCCCGTTGCGGGCCGCCCTGCTTCTCGCCGCTCTCGCGGCCGGGCTGGCCGGGCCCGCGCCGGCGCAGACCGCACCGCCGGGCGCACCCGCTGCGGCGCCGGGCGCCCCTGGGGCGGAGCAGGGGGCGCCCGTGGGCACGCAGGGCGTCCCCGTGGTCGCGCAGGGCGCGCCCTTGGTGGCGGAGGCCTGCCTGGGCTGCCACGGGCCGGGTGGCGCGGGGGGCAACGGCGTTCCCGCGCTGGCGGGGCGCAGCAAGGCGGAGCTGGTCGCGGCCATCGCCGCCTTTCGGGCCAATGAGCGTCCGGCGACCATCATGAACCGCATCGCCCGCGGCTATTCCGAGGCCGAGATGGCGGCGGCCCTCGACCACTTCGCCGGGGAGCACTGAGATGCCCAGGGATCTTCCGCGCCGCGGGCTGCTGGGCGCGGCGGCGGTTCTCGCCGCGCCCGCCGCGGTGCGGGCGCAGGGCAGCGCGCGGCTGCTGGTGGTGGGCGGCGGCTTCGGCGGCGCCTCAGCGGCGAATTTCGCGCGGCGCGCCTTTCCCCGGCTGGAGGTCACGCTGGTGGAGCCGCAGCCGCGCTTCATCACCTGCCCCTACGGCAACCGCGTGCTGGCGGGGGAACGGCAGATGGCGGACATCACGCACGGCTACGACGGCCTGCGCGCCCGCGGCGTGCGGGTGGTGCAGGACCGCGCGGCGGGGATCGACCCCGTGGCGCGGCAGGTGCGGCTGGGGGGCGGCGAGGTGCTGTCCTACGACCGGCTGATCCTGTCGCCCGGCATCGCCATCCGCTACGGCGCGCTGGAGGGCTACACCGAGGCGGCGGCGGAGCGGATGCCGCATGCCTGGATCGCCGGCGACGGCGCGCAGCTGACCCTGCTGCGCCGGCAGCTGGAGGAGATGCCCGATGGCGGCGTCGTGGGTCTGGCCATTCCCGCCAACCCGTTCCGCTGCCCGCCCGGCCCCTACGAGCGCATCAGCCTGATCGCGCAGTATCTCCGCCGCGCCAAGCCGCGTTCCAAGATCCTGGCGCTGGACGCCAAGGACGCGTTTTCCAAGCAGGCGCTGTTCCAGGACGCCTGGGCCGCGCTGTATCCCGGCATGATCGAGTGGGTGTCCGCCAGCAACGACGGCCGCGTGGTGCGCGTGGACCCGGCGGAGCGGGTGCTGGAAACCGAGTTCGGCACGCGCCACAAGGTGGACGTGGCCAACGTCATCCCGCCGCAATCGGCCGGGCGCATCGCGCTGGACAGCGGCTTGGCGGACAACACCGGCTGGGTACCGGTGAACAACCGCTCCTTCGAGGCGCGGGCGGCGGCGGGCATCCACGTCATCGGCGATGCCATCGTGTCGGGGCCGATGCCGAAATCCGGCTTCGTGGCCAATTCCACCGCCAAGCAGGCGGTGGCGAGCGCCGCGGCGGCGCTGGGCGGCGGCGCGCCGCCGGAGGCGGTGTACTTCAACACCTGCTACTCGCATGTCGGGGAAGACTACGGCATCTCCGTGGTCAACGTGTTCCGCCCCGATGCGGCGGGCACGGCGGTGGCGGAGGTGCCCAATTCCGGCGGCGTGTCGCCGCGCGGCGATCTGCCGGAACAGCGGCGGCTGGAAGCGCTCTACGCCGATGCCTGGTACGGCAGCATCACGCGCGACATGTTCGGCTGAGGGGAGAAGGCAAGCCGGGGGGAAGTATCCCCCCGGACCCCCTTCTATTTTCGGGAGTTTGCGGGTGCCTCAGAAGGCACCCGCAAACTCCCGAAAGAAGGAGGGGGCTCGGGGGAGTTCACTCCCCCGACCTTGCTTCCTCGTCCCGCGCCGCCCGCCGCGCCGCCCACCAGTCCAGCCGCTTGCCGATCTCGCGCTCATGCCCGCGCGGGTTGGGGCGGTACCAGGCGGCGTGCGGCGACAGCGCGTCCGGCAGGAAGCTGTTGGCGCCGTAGGCGTCGGGCTCGTCGTGGTCGTAGCGGTAGCCGTCGCCGTAGCCCATGGTCTTCATCATGCGCGTGTGGGCGTTCTGCACGTGCAGCGGCGGCGGGGTCTGCGGCGTGCGCTCGGCGGCGGCCGTGGCCTCGCCCCAGGCGGCGTAGGCGGCGTTGCTCTTGGGGGCGGTGGCGACGTAGGTGATGGCCTGGCCCAGGAACAGGCGGCCCTCCGGCCAGCCGACGCGCTCGAAGGCGTTCCAGGCGGTGACCGCCTGCACCAGCGCCTGCGGGTCGGCGGTGCCGACATCCTCGGCCGCGGCGCAGCACAGGCGACGGAACACCGTCTGCGCCAGTTCCGGCCCGAAGAGCAGCATGCGGGCGGCGTAGTACAGCGCGGCATCCGGGTCGCTGCCGCGCAGCGACTTGTGGAAGGCGCTGAGCAGCCCGTTGAGCTGGTTGCTGTCGGCGCGGGTGAAGGCGGCCTCGCTTTCCGTGAGCTGCCCGGCGCCGCGGCGGGTCAGCAGCGCCGACAGGGCGGCCGGGTCCAGCGGCGGCGCGTCGGGGGGAAGGGCCAGGAGCTGCTCGATCATGTTGAGCAGGTAGCGGCCGTCGCCGTCGGCCATGGCGGCCAGGGTGGCGCGGGCGGCCTCGTCCAGCGGCAGGGGGCGGCCGGTTTCCTCCTCGGCGCGGGCGATCAGCCGGTCCAGCGCGGCCTCGTCCAGCCGGCGCAGCACCATCACCTGGCAGCGGCTCAGCAACGCGCCGTTGAGGGCGAAGGAAGGATTTTCCGTGGTGGCGCCCACCAGCACCACCGTGCCGTCCTCCACCACCGGCAGGAAGCCGTCCTGCTGGGCGCGGTTGAAGCGATGGATCTCGTCCACGAAGAGCAGCGTGCCGGTGCCGCCCGCGCGCCGCGCCCGCGCTTCGTCGAAGGCGCGCTTGAGGTCGGCGACGCCGGAGAACACCGCCGAGAGCGGGGCGAAGCGCAGGCCCGCGGCCTCGGCCAGCAGGCGGGCGATCGTGGTCTTGCCCACCCCCGGCGGGCCCCACAGCACCAGCGAGGCCAGCGCGCCGCGGTCCAGCATCCGCCGCAACGCGCCAGCCTTCGCCCCTGGGGGGCCGAGCAGGTGGTCCTGGCCCACCACCTCCGCCAGGGTGCGCGGGCGGAGGCGTTCGGCCAGGGGCGTGTGGCCGGGGCGACGGGCGTCATCGGGGGGCGCGTCGCCGGGCGGTGGCGGGGCGGCGGGGCCGAACAGGTCGGGGGCGGCGTCGGCGCGCTTGGGCGGCATGGGGCGCAGACTAGCGCGGGTCGCGGGTCCGGGGCAGGGCCGGGGGCGGCCGTGCCGGGGGCCGGGTCACAGGCGCGGCGGCCGGGGTGGAACGTCCCGGCCGCCGCGGCCGTCAGGCGGCCTCGGGCAGCGGCGTTCCGGCGCGCTGCGGTGGCGGCAGCTCCGCCTCGATCATGCGGTCGATCAGGCGGCGCGCCCACATCGCGCCGGCGTCGATGTTGAGGTTGTAGAAGATGTGGTCGGGATGATCGTCGATCGCCTGCTGCTGGGCGGCGACGATCAGCTCGTCCTCGCGGAACACGTTGGTCACGCTGTTGCGCACGGCGGTGGTGATCGCCTGGTCGCCGAGGCGGAAGTCGCGCGCATTGGCCCAGAAGTAATGGCAGGTCCGGTCGGTTTCGGGGGTGATCGTGTTGATCACCCACATGCTGAAGCCCTTGCTGCGGTCACCCTGCGGCGCGCCGGTGCCGGTGGGGGCGACGCCCACGTCGATCGCCACCGTGTTGGGCGCCTGGAAGAAGATGTTCTGCCAGCGGTCCACCCGGCAGGGCTGCGTGATGCCCTGCGCCGCTTCCAGCAGCTGCGCCAGGAAGGGTGGCGGCTCGATGTCGATCATCCAGCGCGACACTTTGGCGATGCGCTCGCCATGGGTGACGTCGAAGGGGGCTTCGGCCACGGCATCGTTGCCGATGGAGGAGCCGTGGATGAAGGTCTCGTGCGTCAGGTCCATCAGGTTGTCGATCACCAGGCGGTAGTCGCACAACCCGTGGATGGTGCTGCCGTCGCCGGCCCAGCCCGGGTCCTGGTTCCAGTGCAGGTCGGGCACCAGCGCCGGATCGGCCAGCGCGGGGTCGCCCATCCAGAGCCAGACGAAGCGGTGCCGCTCCACGGCGGGAAAGCTGCGCACGGCCAGGGCGGCGGGAATGCTCTCGCCCGGCGGGGCGGACACGCAGCGGCCGGTGGCGTCGAAGCGCAGCCCGCCGCGGCCGCAGCCCAGCGTGTCGCCCTGCAGCGTGCCCATCGAGAGCGGCAGCCGCCGGTGCGGGCACAGGTCCTCCAGCGCGACGACCTGGCCGCCCGCCGCGGTGCGGAACATCACGACCTTGCGGTTGCAGATCGTGCGCGGCAGCAGGGCGTGCTTCATCTCCGCGTCCCAGGCGGCGGCGTACCACGCATTCAGCGGGAAGTTCGGCTTGGTCATGGTTCCTCCTGGTCGTTGCGGGCGGCGTGCCCGGGGGTTCGGTGGCCGCCGGTGGACCGGTTCGGCCGGGACGCCGGGAGGGCTGTTCCGGCGCCCCGGCGCTGCCGTGGGGCGTGCTATTTCGCGGGGTCGCGCACCATCGGGATGGTCTCGATCTCGACGTTGCGGTAGCGGCCGTCGACCTGCTCGACGCGGCGGATGTAGACGTTCTGCACGATGTCGCGGGTTTCGGCGTCGATCTCCACCGGGCCGCGCGGGCTTTCCCAGCGCAGGCCGCGGATGGCGGCCATCACCTCCGGCCCGCCGGTCTTGCCGCTGGTCTTTTCCAGTGCCTTGAAGATGACCGCCATGCCGTCATAGGCGCCCACCGCCGCCATGTTGGCGCGGACGCCGTTGCTGGCCCGCTCCACCGCCCGGGTAAAGGCGCGGGCCAGGTCGGAGTCATGCGCGTCCGACCAGTGGTAGGCGGAGATGACGCCCAGCGACACCGGCCCGATCTGGTCCATGATCTGGTCGTCCAGCACGTCCCCCGTGGCCAGCAGCCGGATGCCCGAGCGGTCCAGCCCGCGTTCCACGAACTGCCGCATCAGCGTAGTGCCGAGGCCGGAGGGCACGAAGATGAACAGCCCATCCGGCTTGGCATCCGCCGCCCGCTGCAGGAAGGGCGCGAAATCCGGGTTCTCCAGCGGCACGCGCAGCTTCTGCAGGATGCGGCCGCCGGCGCGCTCGTAGCCGTTGGCGAACCACTGTTCCGTGTCGATGCCCGGGCCGTAATCCGACACCAGCGTCACCACGCTTCCGGTGCCGTGCCGGGCCACCCATTCCCCGAAGGGCCCGGCCACCTGCGGCAGCGTCGTGGAGGTGCACGTCATGAAGGGCGAGGCGGCCAGGATCGAGGAGGTGCCGGCCAGCATCACGATCTGCGCCACCTTGGCGGAGTTGCTGATCGGCGCCACCGCCAGGGCGATCGGCGTCAGCCCCATGCCGGCCAGGAAGTCCACCTTGTCGTTGACCACCAGCTCCTGCGCGATGCGGCGGGACACGGCGGGCACGGCGCCGTCGTCGCGGATCACCAGCTCCACCTTGCGGCCGGCGACCGTGTCGCCGTGGTCCAGCATGTACTGCCGGGCGCCCGCGATCATCTGCGTGCCGACGGAGGCGAAGGTGCCGGTCAGCGGCGTGATCAGCGCGACCTTGACGGGCGCCGCCTGCGCGCGGGCGACCGTCGGGCCCGCGGCGGCGGCGGTCGCGGCGCCCAGCAGCGCGGCGAGCGGCCGCCGTCCGATGCGCGCTTCATCCTGGCCCATGGTTTTTTCCTCCCTGTTCCCGCTGTCGCGGCACCGGTTTTCCGGCGGTTCGGCGTGGCGCGAAGGCTAGCGGTGCACGCGCCCGCCATCCACCGCGATCGTCTGCCCGGTGATGAAGCCCGCGGCGGAGGAGGCCAGGAACATCACCGTATCCGCCAGGTCCTGCGGCGCGCTGTTACGCTTGAGGCATTGCAGGTCCAGCGAGCGGGCCAGGACCTCGGGGGTGATGCCGACGGCGCTGTTCTCGTGCTTGGTGGCGGCGGGCATGATGGCGTTGACCAGTATGCCGTGACGGCCCAGCTCGCGCGCCAGGCTGCGCGTCATGCCCACCAGCGCCGATTTCGAGGTGACGTAGTGCAGCAGGTTGGGCGCGCCGGAATCCACGGTGTTGGAGGAGATGTTGATGATGCGGCCCCAGCCGCGTTCCCGCATGGGCGGCAGCACGGCGCGGGCGCACAGGAAGGGGCCGGTGGTATTCACCGCCAGCACCGCATTCCATTCCTCCAGCGGGATGTCCTCGAAGGCGGTGTAGCGGAGGTTGGCGAAGAGGGCGGCGTTGTTGACCAGGATGTCGACCCGGCCGTGGCGCGCCACGGTTTCGGCCACCATGGCCTCCACCGAGCGCGGGTCGGACACGTCGGTGGGGATCGCCTCCGCCCGGCCGCCGGCGCACGCGATCTCCGCGGCCACGGCGGCGGCCTTGTCGGCGTCGCGCTCGGCGATGACGGGGATGGCGCCGAGTTCCGCGAAGCGAAGCGCAATGGCGCGGCCGATGCCCTGGCCGGCGCCGGTGACGATCGCGACGCGCCCGTCCAGGTCGAGAAAGCTTGCCGTCAAACCCGTTTCCTCCATGTGGCGGTCGAGGGGAAACGGGTGCTGGCGGCCGCAGGGGGCTGGCGAGGGTAGGGAAAAGGTCGGCGGAGCGCCCGCCGGGGATGCGCCAGGCCTGCGGGGGCGAAGCACCGGAAACGGCGCGCGTGTCGCGGCGCCGCGGCTCTTTTCCCCTTCAACACCTCCCGGCGGAAGCGTCGCCGGGCGACCCGGGGCTGTCAATCGGCGCGGGCATCCTCGCCGCCGCCGGCGCGGCGCCTCGGGCCGGGCAGCGTCAGGGACGCGCGCTGGGGGTGGTGTAGGCGTTCTCGGCGTCGCGCTGCAGCGTGCCGTCCAGCACGGCCCAGGCGCCGATCGCCAGCAGCACGGACAGTACGATACCCGTCAGGACTGACTTCATGCCGGCGGCGTCCCCGTTCCGTTGTGGCCGCCGGTGGTAGGGGCTGCGCCGGCATCCCGCAAGCGCGCCTCCGCCAGGGCGAGATCGTCCGGCGTGTTGGCGTTGAAGAAGGGGTCCAGCGGTGCCGCCGCCCAGTGCGCCGTGGCGCAGCCGTGCCCCGCGGTCCAGCGGTCGATCTTGCGTTCCCCGGCCAGGATCGCCGCGCGCAGGGCGCCGCGCAGGGACACCGGCCACAGCGCCACCGGCGGGTGCGTTTGCCCGTCCGAGGCGGCGCAGGCCAGCGGCACTCCCGCCGCCTGCCGCGCCCGGTGCAGCCGCGCCACGAGGTCGGCCGGCAGGAAGGGGCAATCCCCCGACACGGTGGCGACCCAGGAAAGGTCGGGCCGGTGCGCCGCGGCCCAATCCAGCCCCGCCAGCACGCCGGCCAGCGGGCCGGGATGGTCGGGCAGGTCGTCTGCCGCCACGGGCAGGTTCCAGGGGGCGAAGCGTGCCGGGTCGCCGTTGGCGTTCAGCAGCACCGCTGCCACCTGCGGCCGCAGGACGGCCAGCACGCGGTCCAGCAGGGTGGTGCCGCCGAGGCGGCGCAGCGGCTTGTCGCCGCCGCCCATGCGCCGCGCCAGGCCGCCGGCCAGCACCACGCCCAGGGTCCGATGCGCCAGCGCTGCTTCGTCCGGCGCGTCGCGCGCGGCGGCGTCGGGCGCGGTCGCGGCAATGCCGCACGCGAACGTGTCGGATGTCGCGGTATCCGGGGCCGCCGTGCCGGCCACCGCGCCGCAGGCCGAGGCGGCATGGGCAGGGTTGCCGGCCGCGGCGGCATCGGGCGGTGCGTCAGCCGGCATGGCCGGCCTCGTTCTCCGCGGCGTTCTTGCGCCAGTGCTTGGCGCTCTCCTCGGCGACATAGTGGAGGTCGGCGTCGAACACGATGCGCTCCTCGCCCGCCAGCGCCACGAAGCGGCGGCCCTTGCAGCGGCCCACGACGCAGAGCCCAGCCTCGCGCGCCAGCTCCACCCCCCAGGCGGTGAAGCCGGAGCGCGACACCAGCACGGGAATGCCCATGCGCACCGTCTTGATCACCATCTCCGAGGTCAGGCGCCCGGTGGTGTAGAAGATCTTGTCGCCTGCCGGCACGCCTTCGCGGAACATCCAGCCGGCGATCTTGTCCACCGCGTTGTGGCGGCCGACGTCTTCCATGTAGGCCAGGACTTGGTCTTCCCGGCACAGGGCGCAGCCGTGGATGGCACCGGCTTCCAGGTACAGCGTGGGCAGCGTGTTGATCCCGTGCAGCAGCCGGTACAGCCAGGAGGTCCGCAGCTCGGCCGGCGGCAGGCGGGCTTCGGCGAAACCCTCCATCAGGTCGCCGAAGGCGGTGCCCTGGGCGCAGCCGCTGGTCAGGGTCTTCTTGCGCAGCTTCTGCTCAAAGTCCGTGCGCCGCGCCGTGCGTACCACCACGACGCCGAGATCCTCGTCGTGCTCCACCGCCGTCACGGTGTCGTCGGGGCGCAGCATCGCCTGGTTCAGCAGGTAGCCGAGGGCCAAGTCCTCCGGCCGGTCGCCGATCGTCATCATGGTGACGATCTCCTGCCCGTTGAGGAACAGGGTCAGGGGGCGTTCCACCGTGACGCTGGCCTCGATGCGGGCGCCGGTCTGGTCCATCCCCGACACGCGCCTGGTCAGCCGCGGGTCGGCGGGGTCGGGGCGCACCAGCAGGCCGGGATGGTCGGGAAGGGTCATGCACCCGGCAGGGTGGGGACGGGCCGGGGCCGCCGCAAGGCGCTGCGGGGCTGCGCAGGCACCCGGCAGGGCGGGCGCGGTCCGAGGACGGAACGAAGGCCCGCCGGGCGCGGCAGGCGGGGGAAGCGCCTCCCCCGAATGGGGGAGCCGCTTTCGTTCCGCTGCCGGGGCGCGCGATGGGAGGCGGCGGGAAACCGCGCCGGAGTTCCTGCCGCATGCACGCACAGCGTAACGATCCGGCTTCGTCCGAGGCTCGGGCGCTGGAGCTTTGATACAGATGGTGGGCTTCCTGCTCCGCCGGGGCGGCTGAGGCGGGATCGTCCGGGCGGCGCGCCGGGCAACCGCGCGCCTGCGCGGGGCGTTGCCCCCACGACCCTTTCGCACGGAGATTTCCCTTGGGCCTCTTCTCGTTCCTGGAACACGTCGGCAACACGCTGGGCATCGGTGCCGCGGCGGCCGCCACCGCCCCCGACAGCAAATCCCTGGAAGCGGAACTGGACAAGCTCGGCCTGCCGCACACCGGCATCACGATCGAGGTGCAGGGCAACACGGTGAAGCTCAGCGGCCCGGCGCCGGCGCCCGATATCCGCGAGAAGATCGTGCTCGCCGTGGGCAACGTGCAGGGCATCGCCAAGGTGGACGACCAGATGCAGGCGGCGGGGCAGTCCACCGCCCAGACTGCCGATGCCGCCGGGCAGGCGATGGGCGGGCCGAGCGGCTCCGCCGCGTCGCAGGGGCCGGGCGGCAGCGTGTTCTACACGGTGCAGAAGGGCGACACCCTGTCGGCCATCTCCAAGGCGCAGTACGGCGACGCCAACAAGTACCAGCAGATCTTCGAGGCCAACCGGCCGATGCTGGAACATCCGGACAAGATCTACCCGGGCCAGGTGCTGCGCATTCCCCAGGCGGACTGACACGGCAGCGCGGGGAAGAGGGGATCGGTGCTCCCGTCCCCTTGAAGCGCCGCGCGCGGCGATAAGCAGGCAGGGGCCCCCATTGCCGCGGCGATGGGGGCCTTTGGCGCTTCCGTCACCTCCTGGGCGATCCCCGCGTGCAGGCCGGTTGGGCCGGGCCGCAGGGACGGCCACCGCACTTGCGACCGGCCCGCGGGCCGCGCAGTTTCGCCTCCGCGTTTGCGGAGGGAGTCCGAGCGGTGAACGGAGCCGAGAGTCTGGTGCATACCCTGCTGGCATCGGGGGTGGACACCTGCTTCAGCAACCCCGGCACCAGCGAGATGCATTTCGTTGCGGCCCTGGACCGCATCCCCGGGATGCGCTGCGTGCTGGGGCTGCAGGAAAACGTCGTCACCGGCATGGCCGATGGTTACTGGCGCATGGCGGAAAAGCCCGCCTGCACCCTGCTGCATTGCGGCCCCGGCCTGGCGAATGGCCTGGCCAACCTGCACAATGCCCGCCGTGCGCGGTCGGGCATCGTCAACATCGTGGGTGACCAGGCGACCTACCACCGCCCCTTCGACGCGCCGCTGACCGCCGATACCGAGGGCTGGGCGCGGCCCGTTTCCTCCTGGGTGCGCACCACCACGCGGGCCGCCGACGTCGGCGCCGACGCGGCGGTGGCGGTGCAGGCGGCGCGCACCGCGCCGGGCGGCATCGCCACGCTGGTGCTGCCCTCCGACGCGTCCTGGAATGACGGCGGCACGGTGGCCGCGGCGCTGCCGGTGCCGCCCTCCCCGCCGCTCGACCCGCAGGCGGTGAAGAACGCCGCGCGGGTGCTGCGCGAGGGCCGCCGGGTGCTGGTGCTGCTGGGCGGCCGGGCGCTGCGGGACGTGCCGCAGGCGCTGGCCTGGCGCGCCGCGCAGGTGGGGGATGCACGGCTGCTGGCGGAAGGCTCCAACGGGCGGGTGGCGCGCGGCCGCGGGCGCGTGCCGCTGGAGCGCGTGCCCTATGCCGCGGACGCGGCGATCGACGCGCTCAGGGATGTCGAGCACATCATCCTGGTCTGCGCCAAGGCGCCGGTGGGCTTCTTCGCCTATCCCGGCAAGCCCTCGATCCACTATCCCGCGACCGCCGCCGTGCACCTGCTGTGCCGCCCGGAACAGGACCCGGAGGAGGCGCTGCGCGCCTTGGTGGAGGAGCTCGCCGCCCCTGATGCGGCCATTCCCGACCCCGGCCCGCGCCCCGAGCCCGGCCGCGGTGCCCCCAGCCCGGAAGGCCTGGCGCGCACCGTCGCCGCGCTGCTGCCGGAGGGCGCAGTGGTGGTGGATGAGAGCATTTCCTACGGCCGCGGCTTCTTCCCCGAAACCCACGCCGCGGCGCCGCATGACTGGCTGGCCCTGACCGGCGGCGCCATCGGCTGCGGCATGCCCCTGGCCACGGGGGCCGCCATCGGCGCCGGCGACGGGCGGCGCGTGGTCAACCTCCAGGCCGATGGTTCGGCGATGTACACGGTGCAGGCGCTCTGGACCCAGGCGCGCGAAAGGTTGCCGGTCACCACGATCATCCTGAGCAACCGCAAATACGGCATCCTGCTGGGCGAATACCGCAACGTCGGCGCCAATCCCGGCCGCACCGCGATGGACATGCTCGACCTCGGCAACCCCGACCTGGACTGGCCGCGCATCGCCGGCGGCCTGGGCGTGGAGGCCGCCCGCGCCACCACGCTGGAAGAATGCGCCGACCTGCTGGCGCAGAGCCTGGCCCGGCCGGGGCCCTTCCTGATCGAGCTGATGATCTGAGGCGCAGCGCCGGCCGGGGCGTGCTTGGTCCGGCGGGAGGGGGGCGCTCCGGTGTGTTGGCCGTGGCCAAGGGGGCTCTGCCCCCTTGGATCCCCCGCGAGGAGCTTAGGCTCCTCGACCTCATGAGTGCCTCCGGCGGGGGCGGGCTCGGACAGCGTTAGACGGGTGGCCAACCTCGGCCATCCCGCCCCCGCTGGAGGCACTCACGTGGGGGCCGGGGAGTTTAAGCTCCCCGGCGGGGGTCCAGGGGGCGGCGCCCCCTGGCCGCAGTCAGTTCATTCGGGCGTCACCCAGCCCTACGGACCGCTCGGCTCCCAGGCCGGTGCCGGGTCGGTCCCGGCCGGTGGCACGGTGCAGGCCGGGCGGAGGATGCCACAATCCCAGCGCCAGCCGTCGCGGCGGCCGGTGATGCTGCCGCCGCGCTCGAAGCCGCACAGGCATTGGCGGCCGGCCAGGCAGGCGGACACGCCGTCGCGCGGGGCGTTGCACACGGGCATGGGCGGGACGCCCGGCGGAAAGGCGTCGCCCAGCCGCTCCAGCGCGGCATCGGCCCGCGCGACCCCCGGCAGCGGGAAGGAGAACAGCAGGAGCAGCGGGAACAGCCGGCGCATGCGCTAGCATGGCCGCGGCCGGATTAAGGGATCGCTGCCGAAAACGGCCAGAGCAGTGGCGACCCGGCGCGGGCATGTCGCACGGCACCGCGGCGGCACGGCGCCCTACGCGACGGCGCGGCAGCAACGGACGGCGCGGGGGATGGCGGCAGCCACCAGGCTGCCGCGATAAGCGCGAAAGCCCGGTCGTGCCGCGGCGCGACCCGGCGGGTACGGCTCAGATCTCGGTCATGCCCGAGGCACTCTTGCCGATCTGCTCGACCTGGGCGCCGCTGCCTTCGCGGGCCGGGCCGAGCACGGGAACCTGGCCGAGCGGCACGTTCTGCACCGCCGAGAAGGTGCCCTTGCCGTCGATCGAGGGACCCTGCGTCCAGCGGCCCTCGGGCGGCGAGGTGCCGTCCTTGGCGCTGCCGATATAGGCGTAGGAGAATTCCTGCTTTTCCAGGCTCTGGTCGAAGCTGTTGGGGATCGGCAGCGCGCCCTGCAGGCCGCCCAGCTCCTCCACCACCGCGTGCCACTGGTTCTGGTGCATGGTGTCGCGGGCGATCAGGAAGCTCAGCATGTCCTTCATGCCCGGGTCCTTGGCGGCGTTGTACAGCCGCACCGCCAGCAGCCGTCCCGTCGATTCCGCGGCGATGTTGCTGTACATGTCCGCCGCGAGGTTGCCGCTGGCGTAGATATGCGAGCAGTCGAAGGGCAGGCCGTCGGAATTGCCGGGAAAGGCGGCCAGGCCGGTGGAGAGCAGGTGCTTCTGCAGCATCCCTTCCACCACGTGCTTGGGCCGCTCGCCGCCCATCACCGCGTTGACCACCGGGCTCGCCGCGGCGGAGCTTTCCTGCAGCGACAGCGGCGCGTTTTCCAGGTTCAGCGCCACCGCAGTGGCCAGCATCTCGATGTGGCCGATCTCCTCCGTCGCAGTGTGCAGCAGCATGTCGCGGTACTTGGTGTTCGGCCCGCGCGCGCCCCAGGCCTGGAAGAAGTATTGCAGGCAGACGCGGATCTCGCCCTCGATGCCGCCGATGGCCTGTTGCAGCTGCCGGGCAAAGAGCGGGTCCGGCGTTTCCACGGTAACGGGGTACTGGAGCCGGGGGTCCATGAAATACATGAGATCGGGCCTCGCGGGTTGTGCACAGGCGAGCTGTGCCGTTGGGGAATCGTCCCAGTTCGCGTCGGATGCGGATGCATGGACCGGACGCGCGTCGCCGGGCGCGCTGGTAGCGGGTTCGGAGTGGAGGGGTTGCAGGGGTGCATCCCGCACAAGTTTGTTGAAACCGGCCGCGTTCACATGCAGCAGTTGGCACAAGCCCGCGAGCCCTGCGGAGCGCGTCCGGCCCGTGATCCGCCGCGTTGGAATCCGCATGTTCGTTGCTGGAACAGGAAACTTCGCATGGCGCCAGCGGCGGTCGTGCGGCGCTCTGCCGCGCGGCGCTCCGGTTACGGAGGGCTGGTGCTTCCCCACGTGAAGCAGCGGTTGCGGGGGGGGCTTCCCCGCTCGAAGCGGTGCTTGCGGGAGGCCGGTGCTTTCCCCCGCGGTGCGGCCTCAGCCCTCGCCGCGCGTGCCCTGTTCCAGGCTGCGCAGCAGGATGCCTTCCGTCAGCACCTGCGGCAGCACCAGCGGGCTGCTGCCGGTGTCCTCGGGGTAGAGAAGGTAGAGCGGCACGCCGTCGCGGCCGTGGGCGCGCAGCAGCGCGGTGATCGCCGGGTCGCCGCCGGTCCAGTCGCCGGTCAGCAGCGCCACGTTGCGCCGCGCAAAGGCGGCGCGCACCGCGGGGCGATCCAGCGCGAGGCGCTCGTTCACCTTGCAGGTGATGCACCAGGCCGCGGTGAGGTTGACGAAGACCGGCCGGCCTTCGCCGCGCAGCGCGGCCAGCCGTGCCGCCGACCAGGGCTCGGTGCCCGCGGCCATCGCCGTGGCGGGGATCGGGCGCGCCCCGGTCAGCCCCGGCAGCAGTGCCAGGGCGGCCAGCAGTGCCAGCGCCGCCACGCCGCCGCCCAGCTGCCGGCCGCGACGGCCGGTGGCCTCCTGCGCCTGTCCCCAGGCCCAGGCCGCCAGCCCCACCAGCACGCCACCGCCCAGTGCCAGCAGCACCCCGTCCGGCCCCGCCTGCTGCGCCAGCACCCAGACCATCCAGGCGGCGGCGGTGAACATCGGAAAGGCCAGGAACTGTTGCAGCCGCCCCATCCAGGCGCCGGGGCGCGGCAGGCGGCGCGCCAGGCCGGGAAACAGCGCCAGCAGGCCGTAGGGGGCGGCCATGCCCAGCCCCAGCGCCGCGAACACTGCCAGGGCCTGCACCGGCGGCAGCACCAGTGCCGCACCGAGCGCCGCGGCCATGAAGGGTGCCGTGCAGGGGGTGGCCACCAGCACCGCCAGCGCCCCCGTCCAGAAGCTGCCGGCATGGCCGCCGCGCGTGGCCAGGGCGCCGCCTGCCGCCACCGGCCGCCCCAGGCGGAACACGCCGGCCAGGTTCAGCCCCACCGCCAGCATCAGCCAGGCCATCGCCGCCACCACGCCCGGCCGGGTGAACTGCAGGCCCCAGCCCGCCACGCCGCCCGCCGCGCGCACGCCCAGCAGCACCGCCCCTGCCAGCAGGAAGCACAGCACCACCCCCGCGCTGTAGGAGGCGGCGTGCCCGCGCACCACGCGGCGCGCTTCGCCCGACAGGCGGGCGAGGCCCAGGGCCTTCATCGCCAGGACCGGAAACACGCAGGGCATCAGGTTCAGCAGCAGCCCGCCCAGCGCCGCCCAGAGCACCGCCTGGACCAGCGGCAGCGCGCCGGGCGCGGCCGCCGCCGGCACCGGGCCGAGCGGCGCCGACACGGCGTAGGCGGCGCGCACCCCGGCGCTGTCGGTCACCGCCAGCACGCCTTCCAGCGGGCCCGCGGGCAGGGCGCCCTCGCCGCGCTTGAGGCCCAGCACCAGGGCGCCCTCGCGCAGGCTCAGCGGTTGCGGCGCGGGGTTGTCCAGCACGCCCCCCGCGGCGGGAAAGAAGAAGGCGTCCCGCACGGTGGCGGGCGACAGGTCGGGGCCGGCGATCTCGATCGCGCCCGTGCCCTCGGCGAAGCCGGCCCGCGCCGGCCAGGGGGAGGGGCGGGGCAGGGCGGCCTCGGCCTGGGTGAAGGCCTCGGCCAGGGTGGGGTCCGGGCGCGCGGCGGCGGCCACCGGCAGGTCCAGGCGGAACACCGCTTCCTCGGGGATGCAGAGGTCGGCGCAGACCAGCCAGCTCGCTGCCGCCTCGATCGTGACGATGCCGCCGGCCGGCAGGGTGGCGGGCGGCGTGACGGTGAGGGGAAAGGCCGCGGCGCCCCCGTAGCCGAAGTTCACCAGCGGGCCGTAGGGGATGCGCTGCGGCGCCGGAAACCCCAGCGGCGAGGCGGTGGCGCCCTCCGGCAGGGTCAGGGACACCGCCGGCGGGCCGCCGGCATCGCCGGGATTGCTCCAGTAGGTGTGCCAGCCCGGCGCCAGCACCTGCCGCAGCAGCAGCCGGAAGGGCTGCCCGGGCACCACGGCGTCCACCTCGCTGGCCAGGGTCACGGTGGCGCGGGGTGAGGTCGCGGGCGCGCTTTCCAGCGCCTGCGCGGCCCGGGGCAGGGCGAGGGCCAGCGCGGCGGCGAAACAGGGGGCGAGCAGGCGGGGCAGGCCGGGCATGCGCGGCTTATAGCAGGCGCCCCGCCGCGTGGCGCCCTGGAGAGCCACGGTGGCGGTGCACGGCCGGCATGATGCCGTCCAGGTTTTGTTTGGGTGCGGCCGGAACAAGCAAGCCGGGGGGAAGTATCCCCCCGGACCCCCTTCTGTTTTCGGGAGTTTGGGGAGCACCCGTGGCCACCGGAGCTCTTCAACTCCCGAAAAAAGGAGGGGGCCTGGGGGAGTTCACTCCCCCAGCCTTCCCTGCCTCATCAGGGCAGCGGCGCGATGCCGCGCGCCGCAGCTCAACGCCAGGCGCGCAGGATCTCCTCCGTGCTCACCGTCTCGATCTGCTGGCCGAAGCGGCCGCGATACACCGTCAGCAGCGCGTCATGCGCCTCGTCGGAGGAAGAGCACAGCGCGTCCGTGGGCAGCACGATGCGGTAGCCCAGGTCCACCGCCCCCAGCACCGCGGCCAGCACGCAAACGTCGGTTTCCGTGCCGCTGATCACCAGCGTGTCGATCCGCCGCGCCTGCAGCCGCTCGTGCAGGCCTGGCTCCGTCCAGGGGGAATAGACGTGCTTGTCCACCACCTCCGCCGGCGGCACCAGCCTGGCCAGGGAGGGCACGAGGTCGATGCTGCCGGGCGGCAGCGCGTCCAGCGTCATGGTGCGCCAGCGCTCGTAGTAGCGGCCCCAGGTACCCTCGCCCTCGCCGGGGTGCTGGGCCGGGATGAAGCGGGTGAAGATCGTGCGCTCCGGCCTGGCTTCGGCGAGGCGTTCCACGAAGGGCAGCACGCGCTCCATCCAGGGCGTGTGCCATTCCGTGTCGCCGGCGAAGATGTTCTGCATGTCGATGCACAGGTGCGCGCAGTTCTCGCCCAGGGGCCCGTGTTGCAGGTGCTTCTCTTCCGGCAAGGCTTTCCCCCCTGCTGCCTGTTGGTCGCAGAGAACGGCGCGGCGCCCGGCGGGATGCGCCGCGCGCCGGGCCGGGTGGATCATGTTTGCGTTCAAACTGCGCGGTGCGGGCCACCAAGGACCGACCGGCTCCACCCGGACCCGAAGCCGGTCAGCAATCGCAGTTCAGAGCTCGTCCGGCACTTCGCGGCGCAGTTCCTCCAGCCAGGCGCGGGCGTTGCCGTCCGACGGGGCGCGCCAGTCGCCGCGCGGTGACAGGGAGCCGCCGGCCGAGACCTTGGGGCCGTTGGGCATGGCGGAGCGCTTGAACTGGCTGAAGCCGAAGAAGCGTTGCAGGAAGACCTCCAGCCAGCGCTTGATCTCCGGCAGGGCGTAGTGGTGGCGGCGTTCTTCCGGGAAGCCCGGGGGCCAGCGGCCGGCGGCGGCGTCGCCCCAGGCGCTCAGGGCCAGGAAGGCGATGCGCGAGGGGCGGAAGCCGTAGCGCAGCGTGTAGAACAGGTGGAAGTCCTGCAGCTCGTAGGGGCCAACCTTGGCTTCCGTGCTCTGCATCGCCTCGTCCGCCGTGGCCGGCACCAGCTCGGGCGAGATTTCCGTGTTGAGGATGGCGTCCAGCGTGGCGCCCACTTCCGCGTCGAACTGCCCGGAGGCGATCACCCAGCGGATCAGGTGCTGGATCAGCGTCTTGGGCACGCCGGAATTGACGTTGTAGTGCGACATCTGGTCGCCCACGCCGTAGGTGCACCAGCCCAGCGCCAGTTCCGACAGGTCACCGGTGCCCAGCACCATGCCGCCGTGGAAGTTGGCGGCGCGGAACAGGTAGTCCGTGCGCAAGCCGGCCTGCACGTTCTCGAAGGTAATGTCGTAGACTGGCTCGCCGCGGCCGAAGGGGTGGCCGAGATCGGTCAGCATCTGCTGGGCGGCAGGGCGGATGTCCAGCTCGTGCGCGGTGATGCCCAGTGCGGCCATCAGCTTATGCGCGTTGGTCTTGGTGCCGGCGCTGGTGCCGAAGCCCGGCATGGTGAAGCCAATGATGTCCGTGCGCGGCCGGCCCATCACGTCCATCGCCTTGGCCGCGACGATCAGCGCCTGGGTGGAATCCAGCCCGCCGGACACGCCGATCACGATGCGGCCGCGCGTGGCGCCCAGCCGCTGCACCAGGCCGGAGACCTGGATGTTGTAGGCCTCGTAGCAGTCCTGCGAGAGCTGCGCGGGGTTGGCGGGCACGAAGGGGAAGCGTTCCACCACCCGCTGGAAGCCCAGGTCGCCTGCCGGCGGGTCGAGGCGGAAGCCGACGCGGCGGAAGTGGTCCCCGGCGGCGAAGCGGCGGCGGTTGTCGTCGAAGGTGCCTTGGCGGGCGCGTTCCTGCCGCAGCAGTTCCAGATCCACGTCGGCCACCGTCATCTGGTCGCCGGAGGGAAAGCGCTCGCTCTCCTTCAGGATGGCGCCGTTCTCGAAGATGGAAACCTGTCCGTCCCAGGCGAGGTCGGTGGTGGATTCGCCTGCCCCCGCGGCGGCGTAGACATAGGCCGCGACGCAGCGCGCCGACTGGCTCTGGCACAGCAGCCGCCGCGTGTCGGACTTGCCCACGGTGATGTTGGAGGCGGACAAGTTGCACAGCACCGTGGCCCCGGCCAGCGCCCCTTCGGCGGAGGGCGGGATGGGGACCCAAAGGTCCTCGCAGACCTCGGCGTGGACCACCAGTCCGGGGAGGTCCTCCGCCGCGAAGAGCAGGTCGGGGCCGAAAGGCAGGTCCTGCCCGTTGAGGCGGATCGTGTGGCCCTCCGTGCCCTGGCCGGAGGCGAACCAGCGGTGCTCGTAGAACTCGCGGTAGTTCGGCAGGTGGATCTTGGGCACCACCCCCAGCACCTTGCCGCCCTGCACCGCCACGGCGGTGTTGTAGACCCGCCCGGCATGGCGCAGCGGGGCGCCGATCAGCAGCAGGGGGCGCAGCGTGGCGGAACGCTCGGCGATCTGCGCCACGGCCGCTTCCACCGCGTCCAGCACCGTGTCCTGCAGCAGCAGGTCGTCGATGGAATAGCCGGACAGGGCGAGTTCGGGGAACACCGCCACCGCCACGCCATCCTCGTGGCAACGCGCGGCGGCGGCCAGGATCGCCTCGGCGTTGCGGGCGGGGTCGGCCAGGGTGCAGCGCGTGGTGCAGGCGGCGAGGCGGGCGAAGCCGTGCCGGTAGATCGACAGGAAGTCCATGCGGCGGAGAATGCCGCATCCGCGGGCGGGTGGCACGGGGGATACGGTGCTGCGCGGGCGCTCCGGGGAGAACAGCGGCACCTGCCGGGGAGGTCTCTCCCGAGCGTGAACAATACATTCCCGCTTTTCAGGGCTCGCACCCCCGTATGGCGGGTATATATGTGTTGTATATCCAAAGTGTGGTGCGATGACTCGGACGACCTTGTTCCAGACCAATCGGACGCAGGCCGTGCGCCTGCCCAAGGATGTCGCCTTTCCGGAGGAGGTACGGGAGGTGGCGATCCTGCGCGACGGCCCACGGCGCGTGATCGTGCCGGCGGATCGCAGCTGGGACGACTTCTTCGATGCGCCCGGCATCGAACTGGGTGAGCGTGACCAGCCGCGGACGCAGGAGCGCGAAGGCTTCTGATGCTGCGCTATCTGTTGGACACCGATCTCTGCATTCGCGTCCTGCGCGATCGCCCGCAAGGCTTGCGGGTGCGCTTCAACGCGGAGGCTGGTGGGTTGTGCATCTCCACCGTGGTGCTGACGGAGCTGCTGCATGGAGCGGGCAAGTCGGCCCGCCCGGTCGAGAATCGGCGCGAGGTGGAGCGTTTCGCCGCGCGGCTGGAGGTGCTGCCCTTCGATGCCGAGGCAGCGGCCCATGCCGCCGAGATCCGGACCGTGCTGGAACAGGCCGGGCAGATCATCGGGGCCTACGACCTGCTGATCGCCGGCCATGCCCGCAGCCGCGGCCTGGTGGTGGTGACGGGAAACCTTGGGGAATTCACCCGCGTGGCAGGATTGCGCTGCGAGGACTGGCTGGCGGAACAGGCCAGCTAGCGGGTTCCGAGGCCAAGGCTCCGGCGCCCCAGGCACATGGTCCCGTAGCATCGGCGCGCATCACGGGCCGGCCAGGGAAGTGCCGTTCCCCGGCCCGCTCCCTCGTGGCACCGGGTGGCCCCGGCTATAGGGTAGCGCCATGAAGCACGACGCCGCCCCGCAGGAATGCCGCTCGCCCGAGGAAGCGGTGGACCGCCTGGAAGCCCTCTACGACGCCGCCGTGGCCGCGGAGCGCGCGGCGCTGGACCGCTTCGTCGCCGGCGGCGCCCCGCCGGACGAGCAGGAGCGCGCCCGCTTCCGCTACCCCGCCCTGTACCTGCGCTGGCACCCCGAGGGGCCCTTTCCCCGCACCCGCCGCGCCTGGGCCAAGCTGCAGGTCCCCGGCCGCTACGGCACCACGGTGACGCAGCCCGCCGTCTTCCGCCCCTACCTGCTGCAACAGCTGCGCCCGCTGGTGGAGGAGTTCGGCGCCAGCCTCGCAGTCGGGATCAGCGACCAGGAGATTCCCTATCCCTACGTGCTGGAAGGCGGCGACGAGCTGGCACGTGGCGGCGTGTCCTCCGCCACCCTGGCGCGGCACTTTCCGGTGCCGATGCTGTCGGCCGTGGGCGACGAGGTCGCGGATGGGTTGTGGAACTTCGGGTCCGACCTGCCACGGCCGCTGGCGCTGTTCGACGCGGTGCGGGTGGACTACTCGCTGCGCCGGCTGATGCACTACACCGGCAGCGACTGGCGGGCGATGCGGCCCTGGATCCTGCTGACCAACTACCAGCGCTACGTGGACCAGTTCGTGGCCTGGGCGCTGCGCGAGTTGCAAGCGCCCGACAGCCCCTACACGCGCCTCGTGCTGCCCGGCGGCGCCACCGTGGGCCGCGACGACCCGCCCGAGGCCGCGGCGGCGCTGGTGGCCGCCGCCCCCTGGCAGCGCTTCCAGATGCCCGCCTACCACCTGTTACGCGGCGACCCGGCCGGGCCGGAGGGGGTGAGCGCGGACGGGGTCAGCATTGTCAACATCGGCGTCGGCCCGTCCAACGCCAAGACGATCACCGACCACCTCGCGGTGCTGCGGCCGCATTGCTGGCTGATGATCGGCCATTGCGGCGGTTTGCGCGGCAGCCAGGAGATCGGCGACTACGTCCTCGCGCACGGCTATCTCCGCCGCGACAAGATCCTGGACGACCTCGTGCCGCCCGAGATCCCCATCCCCGCCCTGGCCGAGGTGCAGGTCGCGTTGCAGGAGGCCGCGGAACAGGTCACCGGCGAGCACGGCGAAGCGCTGAAGCGCCGCCTGCGCACCGGCACGGTGGTGACCTACGACGACCGCAACTGGGAACTGCGCTGGTCGCACGAACGCCGCCGCATCAACCTGTCCCGCGCCATCGCCGTGGACATGGAGAGCGGCACCCTGGCCGCCCAGGGCTACCGGCTGCGCGTGCCCTACGGCACGCTGCTCTGCGTGTCCGACAAGCCGCTGCACGGCGAGATCAAGCTGCCCGGCGCCGCCACCGCCTTCTACCAGCGCGCCGTCAGCGAACACCTCGCCATCGGCCTCGCCACCTTCGAGCGCCTCCGCCGCCAGCTCGGCGCCCTGCATTCCCGCAAGCTCCGTGCCTTCGACGAACCGCCGTTCCGCTGAGGTTCGCGGTTGGGCTCTGGTGTTCGAGCGCTGGCCAAGGGGGCTCTGCCCCCTTGGATCCCCCGCCAGGAGCTTAGGCTCCTGGACCTCATGAGCGCTCCGCGAGGAGGGGCTGAGGGGAACGGTAGCCCTTGTGGCGCAACGCTGGTCGTAAGCCCCTCCTCGCGGAGCGCTAAATGTGGGGTCCGGGGAGCCTAAGCTCCCCGGCGAGGTCCAGGGGCAGCGCCCCTGGCCACGGCCCGACCACCGAAGCGCACCCGCAGACCCCAGCGGAACGGGCGTTCCGTCGCGGCGCGGAGTGGCGTAACGCTGCGCCCGCATGCTGCCTGACCTTCCCGTTTCCGAAGCCTTGCCGCGCCTGGCCGCCGCGCTGCGCGCGGGCAGCAATGCCGTGCTGGTGGCACCGCCGGGCGCCGGCAAGACCACGCTGGCGCCGCTCGCCCTGTTGCGGGAGGACTGGGCCGCCGAGGGCCGCATCCTGGTGCTGGAACCGCGGCGGCTGGCGGCGCGGGCGGCGGCGCGGCGGATGGCCGACCTGCTGGGGGAACCGCTCGGCCGCACCGTGGGGCTCAGCACCCGGCTGGACCGCGCCGTGTCGGACGACACCCGGGTGGAGGTGATCACCGAGGGGCTGCTGGTGCGCCGCCTGCAATCCGACCCCGGGCTGGATGGCACGGCGGCGGTGCTGTTCGACGAGGCGCACGAGCGGCACCTCGACACCGACCTGGCGCTGGCCCTGTGCCTGGACCTGCAGCGCGCCCTGCGGCCGGAGTTGCGGCTGCTGGCCATGTCCGCCACCCTGGACACGGCCGGCTTCGCGGAACTGCTGGGCGGCGCGCCGGTGGTGGAGAGCGCGGGCCGCATGTTCCCGGTGGAGGTCCGGCACCGAGCCCGCGACCTCGCTTCGCCGCGCGACCTGCCGGAGGCCATGGCCGGGGCGGTGCGCGACGCGCTGCGGGAATGTCCCGGCGACGTGCTGTGCTTCCTGCCGGGCTGGGGCGAGATCGCCCGCACCGCCGAGCGCCTGGGCGGGCTGGACGCGGAGGTGATTGCCCTGCACGGCGAGCTGCCGCCGGCCGAGCAGGACCGGGCGCTGGCGCCGTCCAGCCGCCGCAAGGTGGTGCTGTCTACCTCCATCGCGGAAACCTCGCTCACCGTGCCGGGGGTGCGGATCGTGGTGGATGGCGGCTTCCGGCGGGCACCGCGGCTGGACCCGTCCTCCGGCCTGTCGCGGCTGATGACGCTGCGCATCGGTCGCGCCGCCGCCGACCAGCGGGCGGGCCGCGCCGGCCGCACCGAGCCGGGCGTCGCCATCCGGCTGTGGAGCGAGGCGCTGCACCGCGGCCTGCCGCTGGCCGACCGGCCGGAGATCCTGGAAGCGGAACTCTCCGGTCTGGCCCTGGACTGCGCCGCCTGGGGCGCGGAAGCGCGCGACCTGCCCTTCCTGGACGCGCCGCCGGAGGGCACGCTGCTGGCCGCCCGCGCCCTGCTGCGCGACCTCGACGCGCTGGACGGGGAAGGGCGCATCACCGAAATTGGCCGCCGCATGGCCCGGCTGGGCGCGCATCCCCGGCTGGCCCGCATGATGGTGGCGGCGGAGGGCGTGGCGGAACGGGCGATGGCCGCCGACCTCGCTGCCCTGCTGGAAGAGCGCGACCCGATCCGCGCGCCCTCCCGCGACCGCGACGCCCCCGCCGACATCGCCCTGCGCCTGGACCTGCTGGCCGGCGGCGACCACCCCGGCGCCGACCGCGCCGCACTCGGCCGCATCCGCCGCGCCGCCGCGCTGCACCGCCGCCGGCTGCGCGTGCCGGAGCGGCAGTTCGCGGAAGGCGACCCCGGCCCGCTGCTGGCCGCGGGCTTCCCCGACCGCATCGCCGCCCGGCGGGGGACCATGGACGGCGCCTTCCGGCTGGCCTCGGGGCAGGGGGCGCGGCTGCCGGCCACCGACCCGCTGGGCAAGGCGCCGCTGCTGGCGGTGGCCGATCTCGCCTTGCAGGGCACGGAAGCCCGCATCCGCATGGCCGCGCCGCTATCCCGCGCCGCGCTGGAGGAGCGCTTCCCCGACCGCTTCGTGCGCGAGGAAGGTGCCGCCTTCGACCCCCGCGCCGGCGCGGTGCTGAGCCGCCGCCGCCTGCGCTTCGGCCCGCTGGTGCTGGAAGAGAGCACCCTGCCCAACAGCGACCCCGCCGCGGTGGCCGCCGCCCTGGCCGAAGGCGCCGCCGGCCGGGGCCTGCGCGACCTGCCCTGGACCGACGCCGCCCGTCGCCTGCGCGCCCGTGTCGGATGGGCCCGGCGGGTCGAGGGCGAGCCCTGGCCCGACCTGGGCGACGCCGCCCTGGCCGCGGGCGCCGCGGAATGGCTGGCGCCGCACCTGCACGGCATGACCAGGCTGGGCGAGCTGAAAGCGCTGGACCTGCACGCGGTGCTGTCCGGCCTGCTGCCCTGGCCGCTGCGCAAGCGACTCGACGCGGAACTGCCGGACCGGCTGGACCTGCCCGGCGGCCGCTCCGCGGCAGTGGACTACGACCGTGACCCGCCCACGCTGGAGGCCCGGGCGCAGCACCTGTTCGGCCTCGCCTCCCTGCCGAAGCTGCTGGGCGGGCGGGTGCCCTTGCAGGTGGCGCTGCTCTCGCCCGCCGGGCGGCCGGTGGCGGTGACTGCCGACCTCGCCGGCTTCTGGGGCGGGGCCTGGGCCGACGTGCGCAAGGACATGCGCGGCCGCTACCCCAAGCACGCCTGGCCGGAAAACCCTGCCATCGGCCCTTAATATTTGCCTAGGATGGGGGTGCCGCCGGGCCCGTCGTCATCGAACTGTCATCAAACTGAAACCGAGCCGTCGCGGAGGCTTCCTAGGTTCCGGCCGCCACGACCGGGGGTCCCGCCCCCGGTCCCATCGAATGAACCGGAGCGACCCGCCGTGCACCGACGCAGCCTTCTCCTGTCCACCCTCGCCACGGGCGGCGCGCTGTCCATCCTCGGCGGCCGCGCTTTCGCCCAGGCCGCCTCCATCACGGGCGCCGGCGCCTCCTTCCCCAACCCGGTCTACCAGCGCTGGGGCGAGATGGCGCGCACCAGCGGCATCCAGCTGAACTACCAGTCGGTCGGCTCGGGCGCCGGCGTCAACCAGATCAAGAACCGCACGGTGGATTTCGGCGCCTCGGACGCGCCGCTGACGCCCGAGCAGCTGACGGAAGCCAAGCTGGTGCAGTTCCCGGCCGTGATGGGCTCGGTGGTGCCGATCGTGAACCTGCCCGGCGTGGAAGTGGACCAGCTGCGCCTGACCGGCGAAATCCTGGCCGACCTCTACCTCGGCAAGATCACCAAGTGGAACGATCCCCGCCTGGCCGAGCTGAACCCCGGGGTGACGCTGCCCAACGTGGCGGTGGCCCCGGTGTACCGCGCCGACGCCTCGGGCACCTCCTTCGTGTTCACCTCCTACCTGTCGGCCGTGTCGGCGGAATGGAAAAGCAAGGCGGGGGCCGCGACCTCCGTGCGCTGGCCGACCGGCAACGGCGCCCGCGGCAACGAAGGCGTGGCGGGCGGCGTGCGCAACACCCGCGGCGCGCTGGGCTACGTCGAGAACGCCTACGCCACCCAGAACAAGCTGACCACCGTGCAGCTGCGCAACAAGGCCGGCCAGTACGTGAAGCCGACCATGGAAAGCTTCATCGCCGCCGCGGCCAATGCCGACTGGTCCGTGCCGGGCATGGCCGCCAGCATCATCGACCAGCAGGGCGCGACCTCCTGGCCGATCGTGTCGCCGACCTTCATCCTGGTGCCGGCCGACCCGGCCGACGCCGCCAAGGCGGCGGGCGTGCTGCGCTTCTTCGACTGGGCCTTCAAGAACGGCGCCGATGCGGCGCGGCAGCTGGAATACATCCCGCTGCCGGGCCCCGTGCAGGATCAGGTGCGCCGGGTCTGGGCGCAGATTCAGTCGGGCGGCCGCCCGGTCTGGACCCCCGCCTGATCCGCTGAACCGACGGCGGGCGGCCAGGCGATCGTTCCGGACCGCCCGCCGCCCCGCTTCCCCGCGGCGCCCACCGGGTGCCGCGGCGCCTCCATCCCCCGCAGCGCAAGGACCACCGTGCAGCAGGCCGTCACAACCGCGGCGATCGGCGCCGCCGCCGTTCCGCCCCGCCCCGTTCCCGCCACCCGCCGCGGCAGCGGCCGGGGCGACGTGGTGTTCGCCACCCTTTGCCAGGGCGCCGGGCTGCTGGTGCTGGTGCTGCTCGGCGCCATCATCCTGGAACTGTTCCTGGGCGGGCTGCCGGCCTTCCGCGCCTTCGGCCTGGGCTTCGTCACCTCCACCGAATGGGACCCCGTGCAGGAGGTCTTCGGCGGCGGCGTGTCGGTCTACGGCACCCTGCTGACGGCGATCCTGGCGCTGGTGCTGGCCGTGCCCGCCGCCTTCGGCATCGCCTTCTTCCTGACCGAGCTGGCGCCGGCCTGGATGAAACGCCCCGTCGGCACCGCCATCGAACTGCTGGCCGCCGTGCCGTCGATCATCTACGGCATGTGGGGCTTCTTCGTGATCGTCCCCGTGATGGCCTCCACCATCCAGCCGGCGATCATCGACACGCTGGGCGAGCTGCCCGGCATCGGCGTGCTGTTTTCCGGCGCCCCCTTCGGCACCGGCCTGTTCACCGCGGCGCTGATCCTGGCGGTGATGATCCTGCCCTTCATCGCCGCCACCATGCGCGACGTGTTCGACCAGGTGCCCCCCGTCTACAAGGAAAGCGCCTACGGCCTGGGCGCCACCACCTGGGAGGTGATGCGCGGCGTGGTGCTGCCCTACACCCGGATCTCCGTGGTCGGCGGCATCATGCTGGGCCTGGGCCGCGCGCTGGGCGAAACCATGGCCGTCACCTTCGTGATCGGCAACGCCAACCGCATCTCCGCCTCCATCTTCGGCCCCGGCAACACCATCGCCTCGCTGGTGGCGCTGGAATTCGGCGAAGCCTCCGCGGGCTCGCTGAAGCTGTCGGCGCTGCTGGCGCTGGGCTTCATCCTGTTCGTGATCTCCTTCTGCGTGCTGGCGCTGAGCCGCTGGCTGCTGCGCTCCCGGCTGAAGGGCTGAGCACCATGAGCGCCACCGTCGCCACCCCCCAGAAGAACCGGGACGTCGCCGCCGCCCTGTCGCGCCGCCGCCGCCGCACCGACACGGTGATCCGCGGGCTGTGCATCGCCGCCACCGTGCTCGGTCTGCTGTTCCTGATCTCGATCCTGCTGACCCTGCTGCTGCGCGGCCTGGGCGGCATCTCGCTCAACGTCTTCACCCAGCCGACCCGGCCACCCGGTTCGGGCGGCGGTTTGCTGAACCCGATCATCGGCTCGCTGATCCAGGTGGCGCTGGCCACCGCGATCGGCACGCCGATTGGCATGCTGGCCGGCACCTACCTCGCGGAATACGCCCGCGGCTCGCGCCTGGGCGGGGTGGTGCGCTTCGTGTCGGACATCCTGCTCTCGGCGCCGTCCATCCTGATCGGCCTGTTCGTGTACCAGATCCTGGTGCTGCCCTTCGGCGGCTTCTCCGGCTGGGCGGGCGTCGCGGCGCTGGCGATCATCGTGATCCCCGTGGTGATCCGCACCACCGAGGACATGCTGAGCCTGCTGCCCAACACGCTGCGGGAATCCGTGATCGGGCTGGGCGCGCCGAAGTGGAAGATGGTGGTTCTGGTGGGCTGGCGCGCCGCGGCCTCGGGCATCGTCACCGGCGTGCTGCTGGCGGTGGCCCGCATCGCGGGTGAAACGGCGCCGCTGCTGTTCACCTCGCTGGGCAACTTGAACTGGTCGGTCAACCTGGCGCAGCCGATGGCCAGCCTGCCCGTCACCATCTACTCCTATGCCGGTTCCCCCTTCGAGGACTGGGTGTCGCTCGCCTGGGCCGGCGCGCTGATCACCACCCTGAGCGTGCTGATCCTGAACATCCTGGCCCGCAGCGTGTTGAGCGCGAAGCGATGAGAGACACCGCCATGAACGGAACTATGCAGGCCCCCACGGCCACGCAGCCCCCCGCAGGCAGCTTCGGCACGGTGGACACCCGCTCCGCCGCCGCCCTCAACGAGGCCAGCGTGCTGGTGCGCAACCTCGAGTTCTTCTACGGCGAGAACCGGGCGCTGAAGGGCATCAACCTCGACCTGCCAGCGCGGCAGGTCACCGGGCTGATCGGGCCCTCGGGCTGCGGCAAGTCCACGCTGCTGCGCGTGCTGAACCGGATGTACAGCCTGTATCCCGGCCAGCGCGCCACCGGCGAGGTCCTGCTGGAAGGGCGCAACCTGCTCGATCCGGGGATGGACCTGAACGAGCTGCGCGCCAAGGTCGGCATGGTGTTCCAGAAGCCGACCCCCTTCCCGATGACGATCCGCGAGAACATCGCCTTCGGCATCCGCCTGCACGAGCGCCTGTCGCGCGCCGAGATGGCCGAGCGCATCGAATGGTCGCTGACCCGCGCCGCCCTCTGGGACGAGGTGAAGGACCGGCTGGACACCTCCGCCACCGGCCTGTCGGGCGGGCAGCAGCAGCGCCTGTGCATCGCCCGCACCATCGCCGTGCGCCCGGAGGTGATCCTGTTCGACGAGCCGACCTCGGCGCTCGACCCGATCTCCACGGCCAAGGTGGAGGAGCTGATCGACGAGCTGAAGCGCGACTTCACCATCGCCATCGTGACGCACAACATGCAGCAGGCCGGCCGCTGCGCCGACCAGGTCGCCTTCTTCTACCTGGGCGAGCTGGTGGAGGTGGCCCCCGCGGCGCAGCTCTTCACCGCCCCGCGCGAGCGCCGCACCCAGGACTACATCACCGGCCGCTTCGGCTGAGCGCTGCGGGATGGAACAGGAACAGGGAGCCGCCGGGATGAACAACGCCTCCAACACCATCGTGAAGTCCTACGGCGAGGAGCTGCGCCACCTGCGCGAGCTGCTGGCCCGCATGGGCGGCTTGGCCGAGCGCCAGGTGGCCGACGCCGCCCAGGCGCTGGTGCAGCGCGATGCCGCCGCCGCCGGTGAGGTGGTCGGCCGCGACGGGCCGATCGACGCGCTGGAGCGCGAGGTGGAAGCCTATTGCGTGCGGATGCTGGCGCTGCGCTCGCCGATGGCGGCGGACCTGCGGCTGATCATCGCCGCCATGAAGGCCAGCCAGGACCTGGAGCGCATCGGCGACTACGCCCGCAACGCCGCCAAGCGCGCCATCGTGGTGTCGCAGCAGCCCTCGCTGGGCGGCGTGGTGACGAGCTTCGCGGCCATGGCGCAGCTGGTGCAGCGCAACCTCAAGGACGCGATCGACGCGCTGGTCAACGACGATGCTGAGGCCGCCGAGCGGGTGTGGAACAACGACGCCCCCGTGGACGACGTATACAACGGCATCTTCCGCCAGGTGCTGACCTACATGATGGAGGATCCGCGCAACATCACGGCCTCCACGCACCTGCTGTTCATCGCCAAGAACTTCGAGCGCATCGGCGACCACGCCACCAACATTGCCGAGACAGTGTTCTACGCCGTGCGCGGCGTGACCCTGCCGGAAGAGCGGCCCAAGGCCGACACCTCCCACTCCGCCGTGGTGCGGGTGCCCGCCGGATGAGCGCGGCCCTGGAGAGCGGCGGCCGTCCCACCATCCTGGTGGTGGAGGACGAGGCGCCGCTGCTGACCCTGCTGCGCTACAACCTGGAGCGCCAGGGCTTCCGGGTGGAGGAGGCCGCCGACGGCCAGGAAGCGCTGCTGCGCGTGGCCGAAGGGCGCCCCGACCTGGTGCTGCTGGACTGGATGCTGCCGGCGCTGTCGGGGCTGGAAGTCTGCCGCCAGTTGCGCCGCCGTCCCAACACGCGCGACCTGCCGATCATCATGGTCACCGCCCGCACGGAGGACCAGGACGCCGTGCGGGCGCTGGACACCGGCGCGGACGACTACATCGCCAAGCCCTTCGCCATCGACGCGCTGCTGGCCCGCATCCGCGCCCTGTTGCGCCGCACCGGCGCCGGCCCGGTGCGCGGCGTGCTCAGCTGGCGCGACCTGGCCATGGACCAGGACGCCCACCGCGTTACCCGCAACGGCCGCGCCCTGCACCTGGGGCCCACCGAATACCGGATGCTGGAATTCCTGATGCAGCACCCCGGACGCGTCTTCTCCCGCGAGCAGGTGCTGGACGCCGTATGGGGCCGCGACATCCACGTGGAACCGCGCACGGTGGACGTCCATGTCCGCCGGCTGCGCAAGGCGGTGAACGGCCCGGGCGAGGAGGACATCATCCGCACCGTCCGCTCCGCCGGCTACGCCCTGGACGTCGAGGGCTAGGAAACGGCGGGCACCTGCGGTCGGGAACGGGCCGGTTCGCACCCGGCGGGGACACGGTGGCGCGCCATGGCCGCGAGGCCGCGCGGCGGTCCCGCACCGGCGTCTCTAGGACTATTTTCTTGACGAACGTGGCCTCGCCGGTCTAGAAACCGCGTGCCAAGGGGCGTTCTGCGCCCGCGGCTTCCCCCAACATCGCACCGCGTTTCCGCTCCTCACCCGAGGGACGGGAACCCGCGCCCTTCGCGGCCGACGCGCGCTCACGGCGTGCGGCGCCGTGCTGCGGCCTGTTCCGGTGCGCCGGCGCCGAGGTGTTCCCATGTCCCTTTCCCTGGCTCCCCTGGCGGCGAGCCTGCTGCCCGAGCTGCTGCAGCTGATGGCGGGTGATGCGACCGGCCGCGTGGCCGCCAACGCCGGCCAGGCCGTGCGCGAGGTCACCGGTGCCGAGGAGCCCGGGGCGGCGCAGGCGGCGGTGGCGGGCGATCCCGCCCTGGCTTCCCGGCTGCGGCTGCGGCTGACCGAGCTGGCGCTGAAGGAGGGCCGGGCGCAGCAGGACAGCGGCCGCGCCGAGCTGGAAGGGCTGCGGGCGCGGCTGCAGGCCCCGGCCTCCTTTACCGCGACGGAGATGGCGCATTCCGCCAATGCCTCGGCCTGGGGGCCGGCGCTGGTCTCGACCCTGGTGGTGGCTGCCTTCTTCGTGACGCTGGTGCTGCTGATGGCGCTGAACCGCAGCTTCGAGGCGGAAACGGCGGCGCTGGTGAACGTCACGATCGGCACGCTGGGGGCGGCCTTCGCGGCGGTGGTGAACTTCTGGATCGGCTCGTCCCAGTCGTCGCGCGACAAGGACCGCATGTCGCAGGCCGTGCAGGCGGCGCAGTCGGCGCAGATGCAGACGGCCATGACCACCCTGCGTGACGTGGCCGTTCCCGCCCCGGCCGCCCCCGCCGAAGCTCCGCCGCCCGCCGCCCTGTTCCGCGCCGAAACGCCCGTCGCGGCGGCCCGTCCGGCCCCCCTGGATGCCGAGGCCCGCTTCGACCGCTGCCTGGCCGTGGTGCTGGAAAAAGAGGGCGGCTTCGTGGACGACCCGCGCGACCCCGGCGGCGCCACCAACATGGGCATCACCCTGGCCACCCTGCAGGGCTTCCGCGAGGCGCCGGTCACGGTGGGCGACGTGCGCGACCTGACGCGCTCCGAGGCGCGCGAGATCTACCGTGCCCGCTACTGGACGGCGATGCGCTGCGCCGACCTGCCGGCCGGGCTGGACCTGGTGGTGTTCGACTTCGGGGTGAATGCCGGACCGTCCCGCTCGATCAAGCTGCTGCAGCGCATCGCCGGCGTGACCGCGGACGGGTCGATCGGGCCGATCACCCTGGCCGCCCTGCGCGCCCAGCCCGCGGCCCGGCTGATCAACGCCGTGTCGGAAGCGCGGCTGGAGTATTACCGCGCCCTGAGCACCTTCCCCACCTTCGGCCGGGGCTGGACCGCGCGGACCGATGCAGTGCGGACGGCGGCGCTGGCCATGGCCGGCCAGGACATGCCGCCCGGCTGATCGCGCGAGGGCTTCCCCCGCCGGGGAGGCTGCGCTAAAAGGTGGTCGGGGACCCGTAGCTCAGCTGGATAGAGCGTTGCCCTCCGAAGGCAAAGGTCGTACGTTCGAATCGTATCGGGTCCGCCATTTTTCTCAATGAGTTACGCAGTTAAGTAGCTCATAGAATTCGAGCCTAGCTAGCAGAGAGCTAGCGCCAGCGATGTTCCGGGGCACTGCCGTTCTGTGTGCACCCAGGTGCACGGTACCCTTTAAGCACCGGGCGAAAGTATCCCTTTCCAGAGTGAGCTTGCTGCCGAGACCCTGGCTACTACAGTCTCGATACGGAGCAAGCAGTGATGCCGAGCTGGGGAAGACTCTGCCGCTAGATTCTCTGGCGTCCGCGGCGCTGACTTGCCGGCAAAAGCCTCGTATCGCGGCACTAGACGTTCTCCGTCGTCACCTGACGTCACAACATGCAGTCTCCAGGCATCCAGGGCGGCCTTCCGCTCGGCTCGGAGGCCGTGCCGCTGGCACACCGCCGCCGACCTCCTCTATTCCGCCGCCACTTCCTTCTCCGCCGCCCGCTCTCCTGCCGCCGGCTGGAGCTTCACCCTCGGCACCAGCAACGCCAGCACCAGGGTCAGCACCGCGATCCCGAACACGGCCCAGAACGTCACATGCAGCGCTTCTCCCAGCGCCGCCCGCACCGCCGCATCCCCGATCGCCTGCCCGGGACGGTCCAGCAACTCCCGCACCTGCTCGAAATCCACGCCACCCGTCCCGCTGCCCCGCCCCGCCAAGGACAGGTTCAGCACCCCGCCCAGCACCGCTGCCCCCAACGTGCTGCCCAGGTTACGAGAGAAGATGTTGGACGCCGTGGCCGAACCCCGCTCGGTCCAGCCCACGCTGTCCTGGATGATCACGATGGCCGAAATGCTCAGGAAACCCATCCCGAGCCCCACCACCAGCGACCCTATCCCTGCCACCACTGGCGAGGTGTTGGGGCCCAGCAGCACGAAGGCCATCGCGCCCACCGGCAGCAGCGCCGCACCGATCACAAAGGTCCGCCGCAATCCGACCCGGTGAAAGGTCTTTGCCGCCACGGTGGCGGCCACCGGCCAGCCCAGCACCATCACGGTCAGCGTGAAGCCCGCCACCAGGGCGGACTGGTTCAGCACGCCCTGCACATACATTGGCAGAAAGGTGGTCAGCCCGATCACCGCCATGCCGCTCAGCAGCGTGGCGGCGTTCGCGGTGGCAATGGGCCGGCGCGCCCACAGCTGCAGGTCCATCATCGGGTCGCGCGCCCGTCGCTCCTGGAACACGAACAGCGCCGCGCTCACCACGAACAGCCCGCCGGCCGCCAGTGCGGTCCCCCGGTTCGACAGCCCGACCTCCGTCAGCGCTGCCATCAGCGAGGCCACGGCGACGGTGAACAGGGCCGCGCCCACCACGTCCACGCTCGGCTTCTCGGCCGAGACGCTCTCGTGCAGGAAGGCCCAGAACCCGGCGGCAGCGGCCAGGCCGATCGGCAGGTTGATCCAGAAGATCCAGGGCCAGCCCAGATGCTCGGTGATCAGCCCCCCTGCCATCGGCCCCAGTACCGAGGACACGCCCCACACGCTCGCCAGATAGCCCTGCACCTTGCCGCGCTGCTGCCCCGGGTACAGGTCGCCCACCACGGTCAGGATCACCGGCTGGATCGCCCCCGCGCCCACCCCCTGGATCAGCCGGAAAAGGATCAACGAAGGCATCGACCAGGCCAGCCCGCACAGCACGGACCCCGCCAAGAAGATCGCGATCCCGACCAGCACCACGGGCTTCCGCCCAAACAGGTCCGACAGCTTGCCGAACACCACGGTGGCCGCGGTCTGCGTCAGCAGGAATGAGGAAAACACCCAGGAATACAGGTGCAGGTCGCCCAGCCGGCTGGCGATCTGCGGCATGGCGGTGGAGACGATGGTGGCTTCGATCGCGATCATGAACATCGCGGCCATGACGGCGGCCAGCACCAGCGGGCGGCGGAGTATCGGCTTAGGGGGCATGGCCCCTACCTAGGCCGTTTCGGGCCCACGGTGAACGCACCGCACCGATGACTTCGGGTCATCATCCCGAGAGATTGCCGCGGCGGACTGGGTGGCAAGGCCATTGCCGGCCGCCTCGCCTTTATCCGGGGCTGAGCCGCGGCGCGGGAGCGGCCTGCCGCTTGGCCGCCGTTCCCGTGACGCCCTTCTGCGCGCCGGGGCGGCAGCGCAGCTAGTGGCGATCCAGGAAGCCGATCAGGGCGGTGTTGAAGGCTCCGGGCTGCTCCCAGTGGGCAGCGTGACCGGCCTCGCGGATCACCACACCCTCTGCTTGCGGAAGGCGGCGCAGGAAAAGGCGCTGCAACGCAGGTGGTGCCCATAGATCGGCGTCGCCGTTCACCATCAGGGTGGGCACCGCCAAGCCCTGCATGGCTGCCCAGGTGAGGCGGTTCACGGTTCCCTGGCGGAATCGACCGCCTGAATGACTGCGCCCCTCCAGCGCCAGCCATTGGGCGACCCCCTCCGGGTGCTCGGCGCGGTAGCTCGGGCCCAGTTCCTGGAATTCGACGGGAAGGTCGTTGAAGCCGGCAGGGCGCAGCCGCTCGCCCAGTTCGAGGTAATCGGCATCCATCAGGCCGACAATGGTGCAGGCCAGGGTCAGGCTGCGTAACCGCCCTGGGTGCGACAGGGCAAAGTCCGCGGCGACCAGACCACCGGCTGCGATGCCCACCAAGTGGCATGAGGCCACTCCGAGACGGTCGAGCAGGGCCAGCAGATCACCACTGCCGGTGCCGGGCTGGCCGGGCGGACCGGTTCCGGAGCCGCGGTAGCCCCGCCGGGAATACGCGATGACGCGGTAGCCGGCCTTGCACAGGGCGGGCAGCTGATGCTCCCAGGCCTCGACGCTGCCCGTGGCTGCATGCAGCAGCACCACTGGCGTCCCGCCCCCGCCGCTGTCGCGATAGGCCAGGTCGACATCGGCCAGTCGCGCCTGTTCTTCCGTCACGTGCATGCCGAGCCCCCGGCCGCGCTCATTCGCCAACAATGCCGGCGGAGCGGATCAGGGCGCCGAACTGGAGGTTGTCCTCGCGCAGGTCCTCCGCGAGTTTGGTGGGCGAGCGGAAGCTCGGCTCCAGGCCACCGCGCGCGAGGCGTTCCAGGAAGGCCGGATCCTGCGTGGCAGCTTCGACCTGGGTGGCCAGCAGGTTGACCACATCGCCCGGCAGGCCCGCGGGGCCCATCAGCGCCTGCCAGCCGGAGGTGCGGACATTGGGATAGCCGAGCTCCGCGAGGGTGGGGATGTCCGGCAGCTGCGGCAGCCGCCGCTGGCCAACGGCGGCCAAGCCGCGCAGCCGTCCCTCCTGGACGTGCTGGATCACCACGGTGTCGATCATGAAGTCCACATCACCGGCCAGCATGGCCTGGATGCTGGGAGCCGAGCCCCGGAACGGGATATGCACCGCCTCGAAGCCGGCTTCCCGGCGGAACATCTCCGTCATGATGTGAAGGGTCGAGCCGATGCCCGAGGTGCCGTAGTTCACCCGGCCCGGGTTGCGTTTCGCGTATCCGACCAGCTCCGCCAGCGTCGTCACCGGCAGCGTGTTCCGCACGGCCAGCAAGCGCTGCGATTCGCTGATGTTCGCGATCGGCGTGAAGTTCGTCGAGTCGTAGCCGACATTGCTCAGGTGCGGCAGGATGGAGAAGATGGCGTTGCCGGCCAGGAGCAGCGTGTAGCCGTCCGGGGCGGCGGCAGCGACCGCCCGGGCGCCGATCGCGCCGTTCGCTCCGCCCTGGTTGACGCCCACCACCGGCACCCCGAGCCGCGGTGCCAGCGCATCCGCGATCAGCCGGCCGACGAGGTCACCCGTGCCGCCCGGGGTATAGGCGATGATGAGGCGGATCGGCCGTTCCGGATAAGCCGCCGAGGCCGCCGATGCGACGGCACAGGCCGCCACGGACGCCAAGACGATCAGCGATCGCCACATATCCCGCATCGTCGTTCCCCCGAATCTTCTGGTGTTGCCCCATGCTAGCGACACCGATCCGATGTTGATGGAGCGAAACGCCGCCATTCCGGATCACGGAACGCCGGGCTTGGGCAGGCCTGCGGTCTGCACCGTCGGCGTGACGCGCCGCGTGCCGCAACCCTGCGCGATCGCCTATACCCGGCCGGAGGAGGTCGTGACGGCTGGCGGGCGCACGGGCCTCCGGAACAGCGGCCGGGGAGGTTCCACGTGACGGTAGGCTTCGAGAACAGGGTGGCCGTCGTGACCGGCGCGGGCGGCGGGCTGGGGCGCAGCCACGCGCTGCTGCTCGCCGCGCGCGGGGCCAGGGTGGTGGTGAACGACCCCGGCCCGTCCCGCATCCCCGGGCGGGAGGAGGGCCGCGCCGCGGACGAGGTGGTGGCCGAGATCCTCGCGGCCGGTGGGCAGGCGGTGGCGCACCACGTCTCCATCGCGGAACCGGAAGGGGCGCAGTCCCTGGTGGACCTCGCGATCTCGGCCTTCGGCAGGATCGACGTGCTGGTCAACAACGCCGGCGTGCTGCGCGACAAGAGCTTCGGCAAGCTGGAGCTGGCGGACTGGGACCTGGTGCGCAAGGTCCACCTGGACGGGACGGCCTACTGCACGCGCGCCGCCTGGCCGCACATGCAGAAGGCGGGCTACGGGCGCATCGTCTTCACCACCTCCACCGCGGGGCTCTACGGCTCTTTCGGGCAGGCCAACTACGCGGCGGCCAAGATGGGCATGGTCGGGCTGATGAACGTGCTGCGGCTGGAAGGGGCGAAGTACGGCATCCTGGTGAACACCCTCGCGCCGGTCGCGGCGACGAGCATGACGGAGGGCGTGCTGCCCGAGGAGGTCGCCCCGCATTTCGGGCCGGAACACGCTTCGGCGGCCGTCGCCCTGCTGTGCAGCGAAGCCTTCGGGCAGTCCGGCATCATCCTTTCCGCGGCCGCCGGGCATTACGCGGTGGCCGAACTGGCGAGCACGGCCGGCGTGCAGTTCGACCCCGCAACGCCGCCCGACCCGGACACGCTGCTGGCCAATTGGGGGCGGATCACCGACCGGTCGGCCATGCGGCGCTTCGAGAATGCCGGGGCGGAAACGGCGGCCATTCTCGAAGCGATCCGCGCCGCGACGTAAACCCCCGGCGGCCGGGCCTGCGCCGTGTGGCGCGCAGCACGGCCGGGGATCGCCCCGCTGCCAAACACTCAGTCCAGCGTGAGGCCCGCTTCGGAAACCGCCCGGCGCCAGCGGTTGATCTCGTCCCCCCAGAAGCTGCGGAACTCCGGCACCGACATGCCGCCGCCGGAGGCGCCGTCCTGTGCCCAGGCTTCGGTGACCTGCGGCGAGCGCAGTGCCACAACCACCGCATCCCGCAGCCGCTCCGCCGCGGCGGGCGGCAGCCCCTTGGGCCCGAGCAGCCCGTACCAGGTCGTGGCGGTGGCGTCGGGGAAGCCGCTTTCCGCCATGGTGGGCAGGTCGGCGAAGACCGGCGACCGCGTCGCGGAGGTGACGGCGAGGCCGCGCACGTCGCCGCCCCGCACCAGCCGCGCCGCCGAGGGCAGGGTTTCGAACATCATCGGCACCCGACCGGCGAGCAGGTCGTTGATGGCCGGCGCGCTGCCGCGATAATGCACCGGCGTCATGCTCAGCCCGGCCTGCCGCGCGAACAGCGTCCCCAGCAGGTGCTGCAGCGTCCCTTGCGTGCCGGTGGCGTAGCTCATCTCGCCCGGCCGGGCGCGGGCATGGGCGACCAGCTCGGCGACGGAGCGGGCGGGCACGGCGGAGTGGACGATCAGCATGTTTGGCACGCGCGCGAAATCGGTCACCGGCGTCAGATCCGCCAGGGGATCGAAGGGCAGCTGCTTCTGCGTCGCGATAAACAGCGCGAGGTGCACGGAGGCGAGCACGAAGCGGTTGCTGTCGGGCGGCGACTTGGCCACGTAGTCGGCGCCGATCGTGCCGCCCGCCCCGGCGCGGTTCTCCACCAGCACGGGCTGCCCGAGCGGCTCGCGCAGCCGGTCCGCCAGGATGCGCGTCATGATGTCCGAGGAACCGCCGGGCGAGGCGGTGACCACGAACACCAGGGGCCGGGTCGGCCAGGGCTCGGCCGCCGGCTGCGCCTGCGCATTGCCGGCCACCGCCGCGGCCAGCACCGCGCCGAGCATCGCACGCCATCCCATGGCTTTCCCTCCCTGGTTGCTGATTTCTGCGGCCGCGCTTCAGGCTCGGCTGCGGCCATGCGAGGTGGGCCGTTTCGCGAGTTCCCGTACCGCCGCGGCATCCGGCGAGAAGCCCAGCCCGGGCGCTTCCGGCAGGGCGATGTTGCCCGTGCCGTCCGGTCGGGGCAGGCGGCCGAAGACCTCCTCGCACACCAGCACCGCGAGGTGGTGGTACTCCACCAGCCCGCCATTCGAGAGGCCGGCATGCAGGTGCATGTTGTGGTGCGTCCAGGCCCCGCCATTGGCGATCGGCTGGTTAAAGGCGGCGGCGAGGCCGGCGACCTTGACGCATTGCGTGATGCCGCCGCCGATGGCGACGTTGGGCTGCAGCACGTCCACCGACTCCGCTTCCACCAGCGCGCGGAAGCGATGCAGCAGCCCCTCGTTCTGGCCCGCGGCCAGCGGCACCTGCACCTGGGAGCGCAGCAGGGCGAGCTGGCGCGGGTCGTTCTCGACGATCGGCTCCTCGAAGAAGCCGATGCCGAGTTCCCCCACAGCCTGCGCCAGCCAGCGGGCGTGCAGCGCGTCCAGGCTGCAATTGGCATCGAGGTAGAGCTGCACCTGCGGCCCCACCGCGTCGCGCACGGCGCGGATGCGGGCCAGGTCCTCGCGGATGATCTCCAGGATGGGCGTGCCGTCGCGGCGCTGCAGCGCCCGGTGGCCCACCACCATCTTCAGCCGCGTGATGCCCAGCCCGGCCCAGTGGCGCGCGGCATCGGCCAGCGCGTCCCGGTCCATGGCCGGGAAGCCGAAGGTGACATAGGTCGGCACCGCCGGCCGCGCCGCGCCGAGCAGCCGCCACACGGGCTGCCCGAGCGCCTTGCCCTTGATGTCCCACAGCGCGAGGTCGATGGCCGCGATGCCGTGGCAGGCATAGCCGGTCTGCCCGCGTGGGGTCAGGGCCCAGTAGAGCTTGTCCCAGATACGCTCATGCGCCAGCGCGTCCTCGCCCAGGATCTGGTGGGCGGCAACCTCGTTGACCACCGCCGCGGCGACCTCCTCCTCCGTGATGGAGGTGATGCCGTGCCCGACCAGCCCGCCGCGCGTTTCCACCTCCACCAGGCAAAGGGCCAGGGCCGCGTCGCGGGTATAGCCGGGCAGGTCGAAGCGGGTATGGATGAACAGCGGCGTCGCGTGGACGCGCGTGATGGTGGTGTCCTCGGCCGGCACGTGCCGCTGCCTCCCCGGTCATGCCGCCGATACGAGCGCCCCGCCTGCTGTGCCCCGGAGGGCGTGGGAGCAGGGGAAAGGCCGTTCTGCAGCCGTTTCAGGAAGCTTGGTCGTTTGCTTCCAGCAGGGCAAGCGGGGGAGGCCGCCAGCTGCCCCCCTCGCCGCGCCCTGGCGCATGCGGCCACGCAATCGGCAGGGGGCCGTGTTCCGCGGGCGTGACCGCCTGCTGGACGAGGGCACCGGCACGCGCATCGACCCGCGCTGGGGCACCATCATCGCGGCCTCCGTGGCGCTGACCGCGACGCCTTCCCGCTTCGGCGCGGCGGAGATCGCGCGGCTGCGGGAAGCGGGCCTGTCAAAGCTGGAAATCGCGGACGTCATCCACGGCGCGGGCTTCTTCAACGGGGCCAGCCGCCTGATGCCGTCGCTGGGCGAAGCGGCCCCGCCCTCCGCCTGAACCGGCCCGGCCCCGCGGGCCGGGTGCTGCGCCACCCGTGCCCGGCCTGCCTCCGGGCCGGGAACATCCCTGTTGTGGAAACCACGGCCTTCCCCGAAGCTCCTGCCGCGACGCCCCCCGAACTGCGGGGCGCAACAACGGCCGACAAGGCCGACAGAAGGCAGCACGGCACGGGGGGAAAGCATGACGCGACGCAGACAGGTCCTCACGGCGGGCCTGGGCATGCTGGGGGGAAGCGCCGGCCTCCACCCGGCACGGGCGCAGACCTATCCCTCCTCGCCCATCCGGATCTTCTGCGGCTTTCCCGCCGGCGGGGGCGGCGACATCATTGTTCGCTGGCTGGGCGACAAGCTGCGGGAACGGGCCGGCCAGCCGGTGGTGGTGGACAACCGCGCCGGCGCCATGGGCAACATCGCGGCCGATGCCGCCGCCAAGGCGCGGCCGGACGGCTACAACCTGATCATGATGCCCAGCACGGTGGCCGCCGGCAACGCGCATCTCTTCAAGCGCCCCGCCTTCGACATCCTGCGCGACTTCGAACCGCTCTGCACCCTGTGCCGGCTGGGCTTCGTGCTGATGGTCAACCCCGAGAAGGTGCCGGTGAGCAGCGTCGCCGAGCTCACCGCCTGGCTGCGCGCCAGGAAGGGCGACGCCACCTTCGGCTCGCCGGGCACCTCGGCCCTGGTGTGCGCCGAGCTGTACAAGTCCCGGGCCGGCGTCGGCGCCTTCGCCGTGTCCTATCGCGGCATGGCGGCGGCGCTGATCGACATGGCCAACAAGCAGCTCGACTTCCTGTTCGTCGATGCCGCCCTGGCACTGGAACCCGTGCGCGACGGCCGCTTCCGCGCCCTGGCCGTCACCACGGAGGACCGGGTGCCCTTCTTTCCGGGCGTGCCGAGCATGGCGGAGGCCGGCGTGCCCGGCTACGCCTTCGACACCTGGTGGGCCGCCTACGTCCCGGCCGGCACGCCGGCGCCGATCGCCGCCCGCCTGTCGGGCTGGCTGCGCGAGATCGTGGCCCTGGAGGAAACGCGCAGCTTCCTGGCCGGCATCGGCACCGAGCCCATGGCCCATCCGCCCGAGCAGATCCGCACCCTGCTGCAGGAGGACCTGCAGCACTGGGCGGAACTCGTCCGGCTCGCCGGCATCGAGCCCCAGTAGTTCCGGCCGCCCGGCCCCACTCCGCCATCCGCATCCCCGGAGGACGCGTCCTTGAAAACTGCCCCCGCCATCGCCGAGATCCTGAAGCGCGAGGGGATCGACATCCTCTTCGGCTATCCCCGCAACCAGGTGCTGGAAGCGGCGGCGCAGGCGGAGATCCGTACGGTCATCGTGCGCCAGGAACGGGTCGGCCTGCACATGGCCGATGCCCTGTCCCGGCTGACGCGGGGGCGCCGGCTCGGCGCCTTCTGCATGCAGCACGGGCCGGGCGCGGAGAACGCCTACGGCGCCGTGGCCCAGGCCTTCGCCGAATCCGTGCCCGTGCTGGTGATGCCCCAGGGCTACGCGCGGCGGCTGGCGCATGTGCGGTCCAACTTCAACTCCACCCTCACCATGGCCCATGTCGCCAAGCAGGCCGAGCCGCTCACCAGCGGCCGCGAGGTGCCCAACGTGTTTCGGCGCGCCTTCACCCAGCTGCGCAACGGCCGCGGCGGGCCGGTGGTGGTGGAGCTTCCCCACGACGTCTTCGACGAGGAGGTCGGCGACACGCTGGACTACCAGCCCGTCTTTTCCGTCCGCACCGGGCCCGACCCGGCCGCCGTGGCCGCCGCGGCGGACCGGCTGGTCGCGGCGCGCCGGCCGGTGATCTATGCCGGCCAGGGCGTGCACTGGGCCGCCGCCTATGAAGAGCTGCGCGCGCTGGCGGAACTCCTCGCCGCGCCGGTCTGCACCAGCCTGCCCGGCAAGAGCAGCTTCGACGAAACGCATCCCCTGGCGCTGGGCTCCGGCGGCGCGGCGGTGCCCCGCACCGTGCCGCACTTCCTGGCCCGGTCGGACGTGATCCTCGGGATCGGGTGCAGCTTCTCCGCGACCGCTTTCGGCATCGCCCTGCCCAAGAACAAGACCGTGATCCACGCCACGCTGGACCCGGCCGACCTCAACAAGGAGGTGCGCGCGGAACTCGGCCTGCTGGGGGATGCGAAGCTGGTTCTGCAGGCGCTGGTCGAGGCCTGCCGCACCCGGCTGGGCGGCGCGGCGCGCGACCCGCAGCCCGTCCAGGCCGAGATCAGGGAGGTCGAGGCCGCCTGGATGCGGGAATGGCTGCCCAGCCTCACCTCGGAGGATGCGCCGCTCAGCCCCTACCGCGTGCTGTGGGACCTGCAGCACACGGTGGACATGGACGAGGTGATCATCACCCACGATGCCGGCAGTCCGCGCGACCAGCTCACGCCCTTCTGGAAATCGGTCCGGCCGCTCAGCTACATCGGCTGGGGCAAGTCCACGCAGCTCGGCTACGGGCTCGGCCTGGCGATGGGGGCGAAGCTCGCCTGCCCGGACAAGCTGTGCATCAACGTCTGGGGCGATGCCGCCATCGGCTTCACGGGGATGGATTTCGAGACCGCCGTGCGCGAGCGCATCCCGATCCTGTCGATCCTGCTCAACAACAGCGCCATGGCCGTGGAAATCCCGGTGATGCCGGCGGCCACGGAAAAGTACCGGGCCACCGATATCTCGGGCGACTACGCCAGCATGGCCCGCGCCTTCGGCGGCTACGGGGAGCGCGTCACCACCCCGGAGGAGATCGTCCCGGCGATCCGCCGCGGCATCGCGCAAACGCAGCAGGGGCGGCCGGCACTGCTGGAGTTCATCACCGCCCGGGAAACCCGCACCTCGCGTGCCTGAAGCGGCGCAGGCGGCCGACCTGACGCCCGGGCCGGCCGCGTTTCGCGAACTGTGCGACGGGACAGGCCTGCCGGGATAGGCGGCGCGCGGAAAACCCGGCCGCGGCCTCCGCCCGGCCCGGGTCCCAACGCCCCGGCAGGAACGACCCGGAACGCGCTCCTGGCAGCCGCGCCGCTACCGGCATCCTGACCGCCACCACCGTGCCCCTGGCGCTGCTGCTCACCTGCGCGCCACGCCTCGCCCTGGGCGGCCGCGCCCCTGCCGGCCGCGCTGACGCTGCTGTGGTGCGCCACGCTTCGTGAATGGCTGCAGGGCAGGGCAGGGCGGGACAGCGCGCCCCACCCCTTGCCCCGCCGGGCGCCGGCCGGTACTGACATTGATTATCATTCTAAGCCCCTGACGGGCGAATGCCTCGCCGAGGCCCGGGCGCCTCGCGGTCGGCAGCACAGGACGGACGCTCGCCGTGATCCCTCTCCAGCAGTTCTGGCCCCCCGACCTCGCGGCGCGCTACCGCGCGGCGGGATACTGGCGCGGCGAAACCTTTCCCGGCTTCCTGCGCGCGCGTGCCGCCGAGCGGCCAAACGCCGTGGCCGTGGTCGGCGGCAACCAGCGCTGGACCTATGCGGAACTGCACGCCCGCGCCGAGGCCGCGGCCGCCGGCTTCCTCGCCCTCGGCCTGCGGCCGGGCGACCGCGTGGTGGTGCAACTCGGCAATGTAACGGAATTCTTCTCCGCCGTGTTCGGGCTGTTCCGCGCCGGGCTGGTGCCGGTCTACGCGCTGCCCGCGCACCGGCTGACCGAGGTGGCGCATTGCGCCATCAAGGCCGAGGCCGCCGCCTATCTCGCCGCCGCGCGGGGCGCCGACGGCTTCGACCACCGCACGCTGGCCCGCGATCTGCGTGACGTGGCACCCGGCCTGCGCCACGTGGTGATCGTCGGCGATGCGGCGGAGTTCACGCCCTTCTCCGCCCTGGACGGCGACCGCACCGCGCTGCCGGGCGATCCCGATCCCTCCAGCGTCGCCTTCCTGCAGCTGTCCGGCGGCACCACCGGCCTGCCCAAGCTGATCCCGCGCACCCACGACGACTACATCTACAGCTTCCGCGCCAGCAACGAGATCTGCGGCGTCGGGCCAAACAGCGTCATGCTGGTGGCGCTGCCGGCGGCACACAACTTTCCCATGAGCTCGCCCGGCCACATGGGCGCCCTCTATGCCGGCGCCCGCGTCGTGCTCAGCCCGACGCCCAGCCCGGACGCTGCCTTCCCGCTGACCGAGCGCGAGCGGGTGACGATCACCGGCCTAGTGCCGCCGCTGGCCCTGCTCTGGGCGGAGGCCGCGGCAACCACCCGGCACGACCTGTCCAGCCTGCGGGTGCTGCTGGTGGGCGGCGCCAAGCTGACGCCCGAGGCGGCGCGCCGCATCCGCGCGGCGCTGCCCGGCACGCTGCAGCAGGTCTTCGGGATGGCCGAGGGGCTGGTGAACTACACCCGGCTCGACGACCCCGAGGAGGTCGTGACCGAAACCCAGGGCCGCCCCATCAGCCCCGACGACGAGGTGCTGATCGTGGACGACCTCGGCGAGCCCGTGCCGGAAGGCGAGCCCGGCTACCTGCTGGCGCGCGGCCCCTACACCATCCGCGCCTATCACGACGACGCGGCGGCCAATGCACGCTCCTTCACCGCGGACGGCTTCTACCGCACCGGCGACATCGTGCGCCGCACGCCGGAGGGCAACCTGGTGGTGCAGGGCCGCGCGGGCGATCACATCAACCGCGCCGGCGAGAAGATCTCGGCCGAGGAGGTGGAGGACCACCTGCTGGCCCATCCGGACGTCTTCGACGCCGCCGTGGTGTCCGTGCCCGACGAATTCCTGGGCGAACGCTCCTGCGCCTTCGTGATCCCGCGCGGCGAGCGCCCGCGCCCGGCCGCGCTGAGAGCCTGGATGCGCAAGCGCGACATCGCCGAGTTCAAGGTGCCGGACCAAGTGGTGCTGGTGGACAGCTTCGAAACCACCGCGGTCGGCAAGGTCAGCCGCAAGGAACTGCGCGCCCGCCTGCGCGCGCAGCTGCTGGCCACCGAACACAGCGCGGGCTGACCGGAAAGAGCGAAACGGAATGGCCGACCAGAACACCCCGCCGATGACGCGGGACCGCATGCGCGCCGATCTCGCGCGGACCCTGCGCATGCCGCCCGAGGAGATCGGCGACGAGGACGACCTGAACGACCTCGGCCTGGATTCCATGCGCGCCATGGGCCTCGTGCTGCGCTGGACCGAGGGCGGGCTGCAGCTGGATTTTGGCGAGCTGGCCGAGAGCCTGACGCTGAACGCTTGGTGGGCCGCGGCCGAGCGCGCCATGGCGAAGCGTGCCGGTGGCTGACGGCGGCGGCGCGGCGGGGATCGACCTGCCGCTCACCGAAGCGCAGGAAGGCCTCTGGTACGCGCAGCGGCTCGATCCCGGCAATCCCGTGTTCAACACGGGACAGTTCATCGCCTTCCGCGGTTCGCTGGACGTGGACGCCTTTCGCGCCGCCGTGGATGGCGCCGTGGCCGAGGCGGATTCGCTGGCGTTGCGCATCCACGATGCGCCCGGCGGGGCCGTGCAGCGCCTCGACCCTGCGCTGCGCCCCTGGCTGGAGGTGTTCGACCTGTCGGGCGAAGCCGACCCGCTCGCCGCCGCGCGTGCGGCCATGGCGCGCGACATGGCCACGCCCGCGGACCCCGCCTGCGGCGGCCTCGCGGCCGAGCGGCTCTACCGGCTCTCCGCCGACCACCACCTCTGGTACCAGCGCGCCCATCACCTCGTGCTGGACGGCTTCGGCACGGAGCTGCTGGTGCGCCGGGTGGCCGCGCTCTACGCCGCGCGCCTTGCCGGCACGGACCCCGGACAGCCCCTGGCGCCCTTCACCGCCGCGGCTGAAGCGGACGCCGCCTATCGCGCCTCGCCCCGGCGCATCGCCGACGCGAACTACTGGCGCGACGCCATGGCCGGGGCGCCCGACGTGACCGGCATCGCGGCGGGCCACGCGCGCACCGCCCGCAGTGCCCACCGCGCCCACGCGGCGATCGGCGCCGCGACCGGCGAGGCCCTGCGCCGCTTGGCCGCCACGCACGACCTCGCCTGGCCCGACCTCCTCACGGCATTGCTCGGCGCCTATTGCCGACGCATGACCGGCGAGGCGGAAGCGGTGGTCGGCGTCACCTTCATGAACCGCTTCGGCAGCGCCGCCGCGCGCGTGCCGGCCACCACCATGAACGTGCTGCCGCTGCGCATCCGCATGGTCGAGGACGTGCCGCTGGGCGAGGCCGTGGAGGACATCGTGGCCCAGCTCGCCCGGCTGCGCCGGCACGGCCGCTATCGCGGTGAGCAGCTGCGCCGCGACCTCAGCCGCGTCGGCGGTGGCCGCCGCCTGCACGGCGCCATCGTCAACATCCAGCCCTTCCATGCGATCCCCGCCTTTCCGGGCCTGGACGCGGAGCTGCACCTGCTCGGCACCGGCCCGGTGGACGACATCACCTTCGACCTGCGCACCGATCCCGGCGCCGCCGCGCTGCGCCTGGACGTGGAAGCCAATCCCGACCTGTATTCCGCCGCCGACACCGCCGCGCACGCCACCCGCGCCGCGCATTTCGTCGCGGCCGCCCTGGCCGCCGGCCGCCTGTCCGCGGTGGCCACGGCCACGCCGGCGGAAGCGCATCGCTTCGTCGAGGCGGTGAATGACACGGCGCATCCCGTGCCCGACACCACCCTGCCGGCGCTGATCGCGGCAACGATGGCGGCCGACCCCTCGGCCACCGCGCTGGTCTTCGAGAACCGCTCGCTCTGCTACCGCGAACTCGACGGACGCAGCGCCGCCCTGGCCGGGGCCATCGCCGCGCGCGGCATCGGCCCCGGCGACCTCGTTGCCGTGTCGCTGGACCGTTCGCCCGAGCTGGTGGTCGCGCTGCTTGGCGTGCTGCGCGCCGGCGCCGCCTATCTGCCGCTGGACCCCGCGCATCCCGCCGACCGGCTCGCCCGCATCCTCGCCGTGGCGCAGCCGCGCCTCGTCCTGGCTGCGGCAGCCCTGCCCGGCGCCGCGGACACGCTGCCGCCCGCCGCCTGGCCGCAGCACGGCACGGCCCCCGCCGGCCCGGCGCCGAGCGACGCCGCCTACGCCATCTTCACCTCCGGCTCCACCGGCGAGCCCAAGGGCGCGGTGATCGAGCACCGCGCCATCGTCAACCGCCTCGAATGGATGCGCGCGCAGTACGGCATCACCGCCCGCGACCGCGTGCTGCAGAAGACGCCCGCCACCTTCGACGTGTCGGTGTGGGAGTTCTTCCTCCCCCTCATCGCCGGTGCCACCCTGGTGCTGGCGCCGCCCGGCGCGCACCGCGACCCCGCGGCCATCGCCCGGCTGATCCGGGAGCAGCACGTCACGACGGCGCATTTCGTGCCCTCCATGCTGGCCGCCTTCCTTGCCCATCCTGCCGCGCGCGGCCTGTCGCTGACGCGCGTCTTCTGTTCCGGCGAGGCGCTGACACCCGAGCTGCGCGACCGCTTCCACGCCACGCTGCGGGCGGAACTGCACAACCTCTACGGCCCTACGGAAGCCGCGGTGGATGTCAGCCACTGGGACGCCTCGGCCAGCGATCGCAGCAACCCCGTGCCGATCGGCCGCCCGGTCTGGAACACCCGGCTCTACGTGCTGGACGCGGCGCTGCGCCCGCTGCCGCAGGGCGTCACCGGCCAGCTCTTCATCGCCGGCGTGCAGCTGGCGCGCGAATATCTCGGCCGCCCCGACCTTTCCGCCCGCGCCTTCATCCCCGACCCCTTCCGCCCCGGCGAGCGCATGTACCGCACGGGCGACCTGGCCCGCTTCCGCGACGACGGCGCGATCCTGTTTCTCGGCCGCGCCGACGGGCAGGTGAAGCTGCGCGGCTTCCGCATCGAGCTGGGTGAGATCGAGGCCGCGATCGCCGCCTGTCCGGCCATCCGCCAGAACCGCGTCATCGCGCGCGAGGACCGGCCCGGCGACCTTCGCCTCGTCGCCTATCTCGTGCCGGGGGAGGGCTACGACGCCGCCACGCTGCGCGCCCACCTCGCGGCCCGTCTGCCGGACTACATGCTGCCCGCCGCCTTCGTCGCGCTGGACGCGCTGCCCGTGAACAGCAGCGGCAAGCTGGACCGCGCCGCGCTGCCCGCGCCGGAGATGGAGCACGGGGAGGGCCGCCCGCCGGAAACGGAAACGGAGCGCCGCCTCGCCGTCCTCTTCGCGGAAGTGCTGGATCTGCCGCGGGTCGGCGCGGAGGAGGACTTCTTCGACCTCGGTGGCCATTCGCTGCTCGCCGTGGACCTGATGCTGCGCGTGGAGGAAAGCTTCGGCCGCGATCCCGGTCTTGGCGCGCTGTTCGAGCACCCCACCGTGGCCCGCCTCGCGGCCCTCCTCGACGCCGGTGCCCTGCCACCCGCCGACAACGGCCTGCGCCCGCTGATCCGCCTCGGCGCGGGGGAGGAGGGGCGCCCGCCGCTCTTCGCCGTGCATCCCGCCGGCGGCATCAGCTGGTGCTACGGCCACCTCGCCCGTGCCCTGGCGCCGGAGCGGGATGTGCTCGGCCTGCAGGCGCCCTCGCTGGACGCCGCCGTGCCGCCGCCCGCCAGCCTGGAGGCCCTGGCCGCCGACTATGCCGACCGCGTCCTCGCCGCGAAGCTGCCCGGTCCCATCCACCTCGCGGGGTGGTCGGTGGGCGGCATCATCGCCCAGGCCATGGCGGTGCGGTTGCGCGAACTCGGCCAGGCGGTCGGCACCGTGGCGCTGCTGGACGCCTATCCCGCCGATGCCTGGCGCGCCGAGCCGGAACCGGACGCGGCGGCCGTCTTCCGCGCCCTGCTGCGCATCGCCGGCCACGATCCCGCGCAACACCCGGACCTGCCCATGGAACGCGCCGCGGTGCTGGACGTCCTGCGCCGCGGCGGCACGCCGCTCGGCCGCCTGCCGGATGCGGCGCTGGACGGCGTGGTGCGCGTGGTGGAGGGCAACAACCGCCTGGTGCGCGAACACCGGCACCGCCGCTTCGACGGCACCCTGCTGCATTTCCGCGCCGCGCACGACCACGGCGGCCGCGCCCTGTCCCCCGCCATGTGGGCGCCCTTCGCGGCGCGGCTGGAGGTGGTGGACATCCCCGCCCTGCACGGCGAAATGGTGGGCAGTACGGCCACCGCCGCCATCGCGCCCATCCTGCGCCGCCACATGGTGGGCTAACCCAGCACGCGGCGGACCGTGCTCACACGAGCGGCCGACGCTCCCGGGAGGGGGAGAAGGAATTCTCCCCCTCCCAGACCCTCCCCCTCATCTTTTTTCGGGGTGCTGCCGCAGGCTGGGCTGACATGTCGGGTGCGCAGGAGGGCCACGCCCTCCGGCGACTGCGGCCACAATCCGCGCTGCGCAGAATGAATCATCTTCCGGGCCGTCCAGCACCGGACCTGTCCACCCAGACCCGGCAGCTCCCGAAAAAAGATGAGGGTGGGTCTGGGAGGGAGAATTCCTTCTCCCTCCCGGCGGCCCCGAGCGGCACCCCGCCCAGCGCCGCACCGTATCGCCGACCCTGTCAGGGACGGATCATCGTCACCGTGTCGCCCTCGGGGTCCGCCACCGGCGGCTGCCCGCGCGGCGCCATGCGCGCCTTGTTGGACACGTAGGCAACGCCGGACCGGTGGTCGATGGCCACGGTGTTGGGATGCGTGCCGGTGCGCAGATTGGCGGTCACCGCCAGCGCCCGCGTGTCCACCACGCTGACCGTGCCCGCGCCGCGATTGGCCACGTAGGCCAGCGCGCCGTCGCGCGACAGGGTCACGCCCAGCGCGCCCGCCCCCGTGTCCAGGCGCTGCACCACCTGCCCCGAAGCAGCCTCCAGCACCGCGAGTTGCCCGCTCTTCTGATTGGTGCAGAACAGCCGCCCGCCGGCCGGGCTGAAGGCGATGTTGATCGGGCCTTCCCCACCGGAAGCGAAGCGCCGCACCGCGCCCTGGTTGGCCAGGCTGACCTCCACGATCTCGTTGCTGGACAGCGCCGTCGCGAAAAGGCGCTCCCCCGCGGGATCGAAGGCCAGGCCGGTGATGCCGCCTTCCAGCCCCTGCCGGATCACGCCCGACACCGCGTTGGCGGCCGTGTCCACCACCCAGATCGCGCTCGGCTTGTCCTGGTGGCCATAGATGGACACGAAGGCGCGGTTGCGCGCCTCGTCCACCACCACCTGCCGGATATGCGCGCCCTCACCCTCAGCGATGCGCGCCTTCACCGTGCCGCTGCGCAGGTCGATCGCCAGGAGCCTGCCGCCGCGCGTGTCGGTGCCGAACAGCGTGCCCGTGCGGTCGTTCAGCCCCAGCCCGAACACCGCGTCGGTGCCCAGGTCGATGCTCGACCGCACCTCCAGCGTGCGCAGGTCCAGGCCGAAGACCTTGGCGTTGTTGGCGCCGCGCTCGCCGGTGCTCGCGACGTGCAGGAGGTCGGTGGTGGCGCTGACCACGAGTTCGTACAAGCCCGGCGCCAAGCGGACCGTCTTCTCCGCAACCGGCGCGGCCCGGCCCGGAGAAGCGCGCAAGGCAACGCCCGCGGCCCCGAGCAGGGCCACGAAATGCCGGCGCGAAAGCGACGGCGTGGAATGGTGGCCGCGGGTGTCGGGTGCTGGCATGGCGGGCCTTCTCGGTTTCACGGCCCCGGACCGCCCGGCGTGCGAAAGCCGTCCGGCGTGCCGAGGTCATACTGCAAGTGCCTCTCAATAGCACTCGACAGGCGGCCCGTCGATCCGCGGAGGGCTGCAGTTCACCCGCTTCCGCCGCATGCGCGGGCGGCTGCCGATGCGCTGGTTCCCCCACCTGTCCATCACCCTCCTGCCCGCCGTGGAGCTGCGGCCAGGATGGCGCCGCGCAGGCGCCCCCCGCCCGATGATGCCGGTGCCGGCCCTGCCCGCGGCTGGGAACCGGCAAGACCGACCATCCCGGCGTGTCCGGCCTCGTCGAGGCCGCGCGGCTCGCCCGCTCCGCCGCCTAACCGGCGGCGAGCTGGCCGGACGGGCAGGGCAGGGCGCGCCCGCCCAGTCCCCCTGCCGCCCCCGGGAAAATCCCGTGACATCCGTTGATCGCCCCTACCCATCGCGCGGCGCCTCCGGCCAAGATGCACCAGCAAAACGATGCGGCTTCGGAACGGGGTCGCCAGCCGGGAAGAATTGCCCCATGCCGACCACCCTGTCCGCCGGTGACCTCGCCTTCGTGGGAATCCAGGGCGCGCCCGCCGGAACCGCGCCCGAGCGCTTCGCCGTGCTGCTGCTGCGCGACGTGGAGGCGGGCACGGAGATCCTGGTTACCGACAATGGCTGGCTGGGCAGCGGCGCCTTCCGCACCGGCGAGGGCTTGGTGCGCTACACCGCCCCCGCGGCGCTGACGGCCGGCACGGTGCTGACCTATGCCGGCGAGGGCGACGGCTGGACCAATGTGTCGGGCAGCCTGGCGCTGAGCAACAGCGGCGACCAGCTGATCGCCTTCCAGGGCAGCCTGGCCTCGCCGACCGCGCTGCTGGCCGCCATCCAGAACGATGCCGGCAACTGGCAGCCCGGCAGCAACAGTTCCAACACCTCCGACGTGCCGGGCGCCGGCAGCGACGCCCTGGCGGACCTGCCGGCCGGCACGCTGTCCGTGGCCATCGGTCTGGGCAACGCGGACCGCGACAACGGCGCCTATGCCGGGCCTACCACCGGCTCGGCCGAGGCGCTGCGGGCCGCCATCAACGACGCGTCCAACTGGATCATCTCCAGCGACACGGCGGAGCTGGCCTTTCCGGCCGGCTTCACCGTGGGCGACCCCGTGGCCGGCATCACCGTGACGCCCGCCACCGCCACGGCCACCGAGGGTGGCGCGGGCGGTTCCTTCACCGTGGTGCTGAACACCCAGCCCACTGCCGAGGTGACGATCGCCCTGTCCGGCGACGGCCAGGTGACGCCGGGCACCACCACCCTGGTGTTCACCGCCGCCAACTGGAACCAGCCGCAGAGCGTCACCGTCTCCGCCGTGGATGACGCCACGCCCGAAGGCACCCACGGCGGCACGGTGACCCTGGCGCCTGCCACCAGCGACGACCCCGCCTATGCCGGGCTGAACCCGGCCGACGTCGCCGTGACGATCACCGACAACGAGGCGCCGCTGCCCATTGCCATCGGCACGGTGCAGGGCGCCGGCCACACCAGCGGCTTCGTCGGCCAGGAGGTGACGGTGCGCGGGGTCGTCACCGCCGTGGACAGCGCCGGCTTCTACCTGCAGGACGCGGGCGACAGCGACCTCGCCACCTCCGACGCCGTCTTCGTCTTCACCGGCGGTGCCCCGGGCGTCACGCTGGGCCAGGGCCTGCTCGTCACCGGCACGGTCAGCGAGTTCCGCGGCGGCGGCAACTTCAACAATCTCACCACCACCCAGATCACCGCCCCCGACATCGCCGTGCTGGACGCGCCGATCGAGGGCGTGGTGGCCACGGTGATCGGCCGGGGCGGCCGCCTGCCGCCCACCGAGGTGGCGCAGGACGACAACTTCACCTCCTTCGACCCCACGGCGGATGGCGTGGACTTCTACGAGAGCCTGGAAGGGATGCTGCTGCGCATCCCCAACGCCGTGGTGGTGCAGGGCACCAACAGCTTCAACGAGACCTGGGTGCTGGCCGATGACGGGGAGGACGCCACCGGCCGCACCCCGCATGGCGGCGTGATCCTGACCGAGAGCGACAAGAACCCCGAGCGCATCCAGATCCAGTACGACCCGGCACCGGGCAACGTGCAGCCGGGCTTCCAGCCGCCGACGCAGGTGGGCGACCGGCTGGGCGATGTGACGGGCGTGCTGAGCTACGATTTCGGCCAGTACCAGCTGCTGCCGACCCTGCCCTTCGCCGTGACCGATGGCGGGTTGCGCAAGGAGGTCACCACCCTGACGGGCGGCGCCGAGGCGCTGACGATCGCCGACTACAACGTCGAGAACCTCGACCCCGGCGATGGCGTCGCCCGCTTCGACGCGCTGGCCCGGGACATCGTGCTCAACCTGCGCACCCCCGACGTGCTGGCGCTGCAGGAGATCCAGGACAACAACGGCGCGATCAATGACGGCGTGACCTCCGCCGCCGCCACCGGCCAGGCGCTGATCGACGCCATCAGGCGCGCCGGCGGCCCGGACTACGTCTATGCCGACATCCCGCCCGCCGACGACACCTCCGGCGGCGAGCCCGGCGGCAACATCCGCCCGGGCTTCCTGTATCGCGCCGACCGGGTGCAACTGCTCAGCCTGGAGCAGGTTTCGCCCAACGACCCGGCCTTCGCGAACTCCCGCATCCCGCTGGTCGGCACCTTCGCCTTCAACGACGAGATCGTCACCGTCATCAACGTCCACTTCTCCTCCAAGAGCGGCGGCGGCACCGATTTCGGCGCGGTCTTCCCGCCGGTGAACGGCGCCGAGGCGGCGCGGGTCGCCCAGGCCCAGGCCACCAACTCCTTCGTGGACGCGCTGGTGGCCGACCGGCCCGACGCCAAGGTGCTGGTGATCGGCGACCACAACGAGTTCTCCTTCGAGGAGCCGCAGATCGTCCTGCGCGGCGAAAGCTTCGGCGACATCCCCGTGCTCGCCGACCTCAACACCAAGCTCCCGGAGAACGAGCGCTACACCTACACCTTCGACGGCAACTCGCAGGCGCTGGACCACACCCTGGCCACCGGGGCCGCCTATGCCGTGGCCCAGTACGACGTGGTGCACATCAACAGCGAGTTCTCCGACCTCCATGGCGCGCCCTCGGGGCTGGTGCGCAACTCCGACCATGACCCGCAGGCGACGCTGCTGACGCTGCGGCAATCCGCCGCGCTGGAATTCACCCTGCTGCGCGACGGCACGGATGCCTCTGGCGCGCTGCTCTACAACGACCAGGCGGTGAACAGCACGCAGAACAGCGCCGCGGCCGACGACGACACGCTGGGCCAGCTGTCCCGCTTCCGGCAGGTCTACGGCAATGTGGTGGTGGGCCAGGCCAGCTTCGCGTCCGGCACCACCCTGGACGGTTCCGCGCTGGATGGCGGCGTGGTGTCGCTGGAATGGAGCTCCGCCACGGCGGCGGTGCTCGACCTCGGCGCTGACCGGGAAGCGGTGCAGCGGGTGCGGGTGGACGACTTCACCGGCACCGCGCTGACGCTGCGCGACTTCGCCGAGGTGCAACTCAGCCTCGCCGGCCCCCAGGCCCGCAGCCTGACGGTCGAGGACGCGCGCGGCGGCACCCTGCTGCTCGGCGCCGGCAATGACCTGCTGCGCATCACCGCCGACAATGACGGCAGCACCGGCAACGGGCGGCAGAACGGCTTCACCGTCAACACCGGCGCCGGCGACGACCGGGTGGTGTTCCTCGCCCCCGCGCCCGACGCGCTGCCCGGCAGCTTCGACCCCGCGCTGCTGCGCAACGAGGCCGACCTCGGCGCCGGCCATGACGGCTACGAGGGCGGCGCGGGCGCCGACCGCGTGCTGGGCCGCGCCGGCAACGACACGCTGGACGGCGGCGCCGGGAATGACACGCTGCTGGGCGGCTCCGGCAACGACGTGCTGCTGGGCGGCGCCGGCAACGACCTGCTGAGCGGCGAGCTGGGCGCCGACGCGGCGGCAGGCGGGTTGGGCAACGACACCTACGTGGTGGACAACGGCGGCGACACCGTCTCGGAGGAGGGCGGCGACGGCATCGACACGGTGCGCGCTTCCGTGTCCTTCACCCTCGCCGGGGGCGTGGAGCAGCTGGTGCTGCTCGGCACGGAGGCGCTGGACGGCACCGGCAACGCGCTCGCCAACAGCCTGACCGGCAACGAGGCGGGCAACGCCCTGCAGGGGCGGGACGGCAACGACACGCTGGTCGGCCTGGGCGGCAGCGACCTGCTCGACGGAGGCACCGGGGCGGACCTGATGATCGGCGGCCTGGGCGACGACCACTACGTCGTGGACAACAGCGCCGACGTGGTGCGCGAAGCGGCCGGCGGCGGCACCGACCGCGTCTACGCCACGGCGGATTTCGTGCTGCGCGCCGAGGTGGAGGAACTGGTGCAGCTCGGCACCGCCTCGATCCGGGCGGACGGCAACGCGCTGAACAACACCCTGTCCGGCAACACCGGCAACAACCGCCTGCGCGGCTATGCCGGCGACGACGTGGTGCAGGGCGGCGATGGGGACGACCGGCTGGAAGGCGGCGCCGGCGACGACACCCTGTCCGGCGGCGAGGGCAATGACCGGCTGGAAGGCGGCACCGGCGCCGATGCCATGCTCGGCGGCGCGGGCGACGACCTGTACTTCGTGGACGATGCCGGGGACACCGTGTCGGAACTGCCGGGCGGCGGCAACGACCGCGTCTTCAGCACAATCAGCTTCACCCTGGCCGCGGATTTCGAGCGCCTGACCTTTCTGCAATCCGGTCTGACCGGCACCGGCAATGCCGGGGACAACGCCCTGGACGGCAGCAGCGGCGCCGACACGCTGCGCGGCGCTGCCGGCAACGACCGCCTTTACGGCAATGCCGGCAATGACGAGTTGGAAGGCGGCGCCGGCAACGATGTCACCGATGGCGGGCTGGGCGACGACGTCTTCGTGTTCCGCGCGAACGAGGGCGCCTCCAACAATCTCCTCGGCGACTTCGACCGGCTGGGCGACGACACGATCCGGCTGGTGGGCTTCGCGGCGAGCAGCTTCGAGGCGCTGCAGATCCGCCAGGCCGGCAACAGCGTGGTGATCGAGCTGGATGGCGGGGTGACGCTGAACCTGGCCAACACGAGCATCGCGCAGATCGGCGCCGACGACTTCCTGTTCGGCTAGCGCGCCGCGCGCCGCAACCCGGGGGCACGCCGCCGCCCCCGGATGGTGCGGGTGTTCCCCGGCCGGCTGGGATGCACGGCGCGGCAAGCCCCGGCGCGCCGGCCACCGGCCCTCAGCCCGCCGCCAGCAGCGCCTCGATGGCGATGGGGAAGCGGCGGACCCGCACCCCCGTCGCGTGCCACACCGCATTGGCCACCGCCCCCGCCGTGCCGGTGATGCCGATCTCGCCCACGCCCTTGACGCCCAGCGCGTTGACGAAGGGATCGTGCTCCTCCACCAGGATCGCCTCCACCGAGGGCACGTCGGCATTCACCGGTACGTGGTATTCGGCGAGGTTGGCGTTCATGATCCGCCCCGAACGCGGGTCCATGACCGCCTGCTCGTGCAGCGCGAAGGACACGCCCCAGATCATGCCGCCGTAATACTGGCTGCGCACCAGCCGCGGGTTGATCACCGTGCCCGCGGCAAAGGCGCCCACCAGCCGCGTGGCGCGGATCTGCCCCAGCTCCGGGTCCACCTTCACCTCGGCGAACACGGCGCCGTGCGCATGGGTGGCGTAGCGTTCCTGCACCGCCGGGTCCATGGCGCCGGTGCCGCGGCCTTCCACCTCCGCCAGCCCGGCGCGCGCCAGGATGTCGGTGAAGCTTTCGCCACGGCTCTCGTCGTCGCGCCGCAGCAGCCGGCCGTTGCGCGCCACCACGCCCACATTGCCGGCGCCGAACAGCGGCGAGCGCTCGTCGTTCACCGCCAGTTCCGCCAGCTTCGCCACCGCATCCTCGCCCGCGCCCTTCAGCGCCGCGCCCGCGGTGGCGGTATGCGCCGAGCCGCCGGCGATGCCGGCATCCGGCAGGGTGGAATCCCCGGCGCGGAATTCCAGCCGGTCGAGGTCGATCCCCAGGCTGTCGGCGGCAATCTGGGCGAGTGCGGTCCAGGCGCCCTGGCCCATGTCGTGCGCGCCGGTTTCGGCCAGCCCGCTGCCGTCGCGGCGCAGCACCGCCCGCGCCTGGCCCGCGAACATCAGCGCCGGAAAGGTCGCGGTGCCCATGCCCCAGCCCACCAGCAACCCGTCCGCGTCGCGCATCTGCCGCGGCTGCAGCGGCCGCCCCGCCCAGCCGAAGCGCGCCGCCCCCTGGGCGTAGCATTCGCGCAGCGCCTTGGAGGAGAAGGGCTTGCCGGAGATCGGCTCCACCTCGGCGTAGTTGCGCAGGCGGAACTCCAGCGGGTCCAGGCCGACGGCCAGCGCCATCTCGTCGATCGCGCTTTCCAGCGCGGCCGAGCCGCTGGCCTCGCCGGGGGCGCGCATGAACAGCGGCGTGCCGATGTCCAGCCGCACCGCTTCCGTGGTGCTGCTGATGGCCGGGCTGTTGTACAGCGTGTGCGAGGCCTGCGCGGCGGGCTCGAAGAAGTCGTCGAAGCGGCTGCTGGCGGTGCGCACGTGGTGGTCCAGGGCGCGCAGCGTGCCGTCGCCGTCCGTGCCCAGGCGCAGCGTTTGCCGCGTCGGCCCGCGATGGCCGACGGGGCCGTACATCTGCTCGCGCCGCAGCACCAGCTTCACGGGGCGCCCGACCAGGCGCGCCGCCAGCATGCCCAGCACCTGCGGCCCGGACACCACCCCCTTGGACCCGAAGCCGCCGCCCAGGAAAGGGCTGCGGATGTGGATGTTGCCGGCGGGGATGCCGAAGAGCCCGGCGATCCGCTCCTGCGCCCAGGCCATGCCCTGGCTGGGCGTGTCCACGGTCAGCCGGTCGCCGTCCCAGGACGCCACCACCGCGTGCGGCTCCATGGCGTTGTGGTACTGCGAGGGCGTCTCGTAGGTGGCCTCGACGCGGGCCGCGGCGGTGGCCAGCCCGGCCTCCACGTCGCCGTGCCGGGTTTCCGCAGGCCCGCCGGCGCCGATGGCCTCGGGGATGAAGCTGTCCGGCCCGTCCAGCCCGGTCTGCGGCGGCTCCGCCTCGTAGCGCGGGGACAGCAGCGCGGCCCCTTCCGTGGCGGCTTCCAGCGTGTCCGCGATCACCACGGCGACGGGCTGGCCAGCGTAGCGCACCCGGTCGTTCTGCAGCAGCTCCAGCCGGAAGGTGAAGGGACCCGTCTTCTCGTCCGGGTCCAGGGCCAGCGGCGGCCGGTTGGCGGGCGTCATCACCGCCACCACGCCGGGATGCGCCAGGGCCGCCGCCTCGTCCAGCGACACGACGCGGCCGCGGGCGACGCTGCTGACGGCCAGCACGGCGTGCAGCATCCCCGGCGGGTGGTTGTCGGCGGCGTAGCGCGCCCGACCGGTGACCTTCAGCGCGCCGTCGCGGCGCGTCAGCGGCTGCCCGATCGAGGAGCCCTGCCGCACATGGGTCGCTTGCTCAGACATGGATGGAGCCTCCGGGGGGCGGCGCGAGGGGGGAAGCGGGCAGGGCGGGCAGGCGCTCCGGCGTGCCGGCGGCGGCCAGCGCCAGGGCGCGCGCCACGATCCGGCGCGCCAGTTCGATCTTGAAGCCGTTCTCGCCGGAGGGCTGGGCCTCGGCCAGCGCCGCCTCCGCCGCGCGCCGGAAGGCCGCGGCATCGGGGCGGGCGCCGGCGAGGACGGCTTCCGCGGCCCGGGCGCGCCAGGGCTTGGCCGCGACCCCGCCCAGCGCCACGCGCGCCTCGGCGATGGCCCCGTTCTCCACCCGCAGGCAGGCGGCGGCGGACACCACGGCGAAGGCGTAGGAGGTGCGCTCGCGCAGCTTCACGTAGCGGGCATGCGCGGCGAAACCCGCCGCCTCCGGCGGCAGGCGGATCGCCACCACCAGCTCGCCCGGCGCCAGCACGGTGTCGCGCTCCGGCGCGTCGCCGGGCAGCCGGTGCAGCGCGTCCAGCGGCAGCTCGCGCCGCCCCGCCGGCCCCTCGATCTCCACGACGGCATCCAGCGCCACCAGGGGGACGCAGAAATCCGACGGATGCGTGGCGATGCAGCTCTCGCTCCAGCCCAGCACGGCGTGCAGCCGGTTCTCGCCGCCGCGCGCGTCGCAGCCGGCGCCGGGATCGCGCTTGTTGCAGGCGCTGGCGGGGTCGTAGAAATACGCGCAGCGCGTCCGTTGCAGCAGGTTGCCGCCCACCGTCGCGGCGTTGCGCAGCTGCGCCGAGGCGCCGGACAGCAGCGCTTCCGCCACCGCCGGGAAGCGCCGCCGGAAGCTCGCGTCCCGCGCCAGCTCGGCGTTGCGCACGCGCGCCCCGATGCGCAGCCCGCCATCGGCCGTGGCCTCGATGCCGCCCAGCTCGGGTAGCCGGCTGACATCCACCAGCCGCGCCGGATGCACCACGCCGCCCTTCATCAGGTCCAGCAGGTTGGTGCCGGCGGCCAGGTAGGCGCTGCCCGGCACGGCGGCCGCGGCGACGGCTTCCGCCACGGTGGCGGGCCGCAGGTAATCGAAGCGGTTCATGCCGCCTCCTCCCGGCCGGCGGCGGCCATGCGCGCCTGCGCGTCCAGCACGGCCTCCGTGATGCCCTTGTAGGCGGCGCAGCGGCACAGGTTGCCGCTCATCCCCTCGCGCACCCGCTCGGGGTCGTCGCCCGCCTCGCCCTCCTCGATCAGCCCCACCGCGCTCATGATCTGGCCGGGGGTGCAGAAGCCGCACTGGAAAGCGTCGTGCTCGATAAAGGCGGCCTGCACGGGATGCAGCGCATCGCCCTGCGCCAGCCCTTCCACCGTCCGCAGCGTGGCGCCGTCATGGCTGATCGCCAGGGCCAGGCAGGAATTCACCCGCTGCCCGTCCAGGATCACCGTGCAGGCGCCGCACTGCCCGCGGTCACAGCCCTTCTTGGTGCCGTGCAGGTCCAGGCGCTCGCGCAACAGGTCGAGCAGCGTGACCCGTGGGTCCTCCAGTTCGATCCGCCTGGGCACGCCATTGACGGTGAGGTTGATGCTCAGGCTCATGCGGTGTCTCCGAGGGGAGCGGATTCGGCACGGTTCGCCCGGCACGACCCGGGGCCGGGGAAAATAAACGGCAGCCGCCGTTTTTCCCCGGTGACCGCAGGACCGGTGCGCTGTTGCCGCGTTGAAAAAACGGACGCCGGGGGAAGGGGGAAGCACGCCCGTCCCGGTGCCGTGGGGGTTAGAATATGGAGGGTGCCTCCGTTTACAAGCGGAAAATGCGATGGCCGGTGCGATGAGCGGTGATCCCGAGGGCGCGGCGCGCAAGCCGCGGGCCGATGCGCGGCGCAACCGCGAGCGCGTGCTGGAAGCGGCCAAGGCGGTGTTCAGCCAGGGCGGGGCGGGCGCCAGCCTGGAAGCCGTGGCGCGGCGCGCCGGCGTCGGCATCGGCACGCTGTACCGCCACTTCCCCACCCGCGAAGCCCTGTTCGAGGCCGTGTACCGGCGCGAGGTGGAGCAGCTGGTGGAACTGGCCGAAACCCTGCGCGGCGGCGCCAGCCCCACCGAGGCGCTGCGCCGCTGGATGCGCGCCAACGTGGAACTGGTGGCCACCAAGAAGGGTATGGTGGCGGCGCTGGCCGTGGTGGCGCAGAACTCGCCGGAGCTGATGGCCTATTCGATGGACCGGCTGACCCAGGCGCTGGGCGAGCTGCTGGCCCGCGCTGCCGCCGCCGGCGAGATCCGCGGCGACATCGGCGCGGACGAGGTGCTGCGGGCGATGTTCGGCATCTGCTACGCCCAGGACCGGCCGGACTGGCAGGAGGCGGCGCTGCGCCTGATCGAGGTTTTCGTGGACGGGCTGCGCCAGCGGCGGGAACCGGCGCCGGCCTGAACCCCGGCCGCCGCACCCCCGGCCGGGCCGCCCCCGCGCGCCCGCGAAAGCCATCGGCAAGACCTACGATTGCCGTCGGTGTGACGGGCCGCGCCCGGGAAAGCCGCGCCGGGGGCTTGTGCCGCCGCCGCCATCCCCCTAGCCTCCACCGCATGAACGCGCGCCCTTCCTCCACCCGCTGGTGGCGGCCCAACCCAGACGGGCGGCCCGCGTAACCCTGTTGCCACGGCCGTTCCCGGAAAACCGGGCGGCACGATTTGTTCCAAGCTGATCCGGTTCTCCGCGGCCCCCAGACCCCACGGAACCCGATCGCCATGTCCGAATCCAGCTTCCAGACCCGCGGCGGCATCACCGTCCGCCGCAGCACGGCCGAAGGCCCCTATGCCGCCGGCAGCGAGGCGCTGGCCGACCGGCTGGACCGCCAGCGCGGCGTCCTGCTGTCCTCCTCCTTCGAGTTTCCCGGCCGCTACACCCGGTTGGACATGGGCTGCGCCGACCCGCCGGTGATGCTGTTTTCCCGCGGTCGCGAGGTGACGCTGGACGCGCTGAACGCGCGCGGCCGCGTGCTGCTGGGCGCCATTGCCCCGGTCCTGCAGGCCCTGCCGGAAGCCGAGGGCTTCGACGCCACCCCCGACCGCATCACCCTGCGCATCCGCCCCCCCGCCGCCCGCTTCCCAGAAGAACAGCGCTCCCGCCAGCCCTCGGTGTTTTCGGTGCTGCGCGCGATCGGCGACCTGTTCGGTGCCGATGCCGACCCGCATCTCGGCCTCTACGGCGCCTTCGGCTACGACCTGGTGTTCCAGTTCGAGCCGCTGCCGCTGCGCCTGCCGCGCGCGGCGGACCAGCGCGACCTCGTGCTGTTCCTGCCCGACGAGGTCCATGTCGTGGACCACATGAAGCAGGTCGCCTCCGTGCACCGCTACGAGTTCACCACCGCCGACGGCCGCAGCACCGACGGCCTGCCGCGCGACACCCCGCCCGACCCCTTCCGCCCCGGCAGCGGCGCCACCCCGCCCGAGAGCGACTACGCCCCCGGCGAATACGCCGCCATGGTGGAACGCGCCCAGGCGGCCTTTGCCCGCGGCGACCTGTTCGAGGTGGTGCTGGGCCAGACCTTCGCCACCCGCTGCGACGACGCGCCCTCGGCCCTGTTCCGCCGCCTGCGCCAGGTGAACCCCGCCCCCTATGGCGCCCTGATGAACCTCGGCAACGGCGAGTTCCTGGTGGCCGCCTCCCCCGAGATGTTCGTGCGCGTGGAAGGCCGCCGCATCGAGACCTGCCCGATCTCCGGCACCATCAAGCGCGGCCGCGACGCGCTGGAGGATGCGGAGAACATCCGCACCCTGCTCAACTCCCGCAAGGAGGAAAGCGAGCTGACCATGTGCACGGACGTGGACCGCAACGACAAGTCGCGCGTCTGCGTCCCCGGTTCCGTGCGCATCATCGGCCGCCGGCAGATCGAGATGTATTCCCGCCTGATCCACACGGTGGACCACGTGGAAGGCACCCTGGCCCCGGAATACGACGCCCTCGACGGCTTCCTGAGCCACGCCTGGGCCGTCACCGTCACGGGCGCGCCCAAGCCCTGGGCCATCCGCCACGTCGAGAACGAGGAGCGCTCCGCCCGCCGCTGGTACGGCGGCGCCATCGGCCGCGTCACCTTCGACGGGGCCATGAACACCGGCCTGACGCTGCGCACCATCCGCCTGCAGGACGGCGTCGCCGAAGTGCGCGCCGGCGCCACCCTTCTCCACGACAGCGACCCGGCGGCGGAGGAGGCGGAATGCCGCCTCAAGGCTTCCGCCATGTTCGCCGCGCTGCGCGGCGAGGGCGCCCCGAAGCCCGCCGCCGCCGCGGCCGCCACAGCCGCCGCCGGCCGCGCCCCGCGCGTGCTGCTGGTCGACCACGAGGACAGCTTCGTCCACACCCTGGCCGGCTATTTCCGGGCCGCGGGCGCCGCCGTGTCCACCCTGCGCCCCGACGCCGCCCGCGCCGCCCTGCGCGAAGGGGAGGCGGCCGACCTCGTGGTGCTCTCCCCCGGCCCCGGCCGCCCCGCCGACTTCGCGATGTCCGATACGCTGGACCTGCTGTTGCGCCGCGGCCTGCCGGCCTTCGGCGTGTGCCTGGGCCTGCAGGGCATCGTGGAACATTTCGGCGGCGCGCTGGACGTGCTGGCGGAGCCGATGCACGGCAAGACCTCCACGGTCCGCTCCTTCGGCGGCCGGCTGCTGGACGGGCTGCCCGAGCGCTTCGCGGTGGGCCGCTACCATTCCCTGCACGCCCGCCGCGTCGTCCTGCCCGCCGAGCTGCGGGTCACCGCGGAAACCGAGGAGGACGCCGTGGTGATGGCGGTGGAACACGCCCGTCTGCCGGTGGCCGCCGTGCAGTTCCACCCCGAGAGCCTGATGACCGGCCCCGCCGAGATCGGCATGCCGCTGGTGCGCGCCGCCTTGACCCGGCTGTTGCCGGTGGCGGCGAACTGAGCGCGCCCCGGGGCCGGGGGGATGGGCCGCGCCCGGCCCATCCCCCGCGCGCCGCGCCCTCCCCGCGAGACGCGGCGCGGCGTTTCGCGGAAGCGTGATATACCGGGTCCGGCCGGAGACCCCATCCTAGGAATCCGGAAGCAGCGTGCCGAGCAGGGAGGTCCCGATGTCCGTAATGGGTGCGCTGGACCATTACGGCCGCTTGGCCAGCGCGGCGCGCGCGAGTGCCGCCCAGGTGCCGGACAACCCGAGCCTGCAGGATGCCTTCGAGCGCCTGGCGGAAAGCTACGACCGCCTGTCCCGCCAGGTCCGGCGCATCCGACTGATGCAGGAAAACAAGCCGCCGGGGCCGCTGCTGCTGCTGCTGGGCGAGGAGGAGACCGGGCCAGCGGCCCCCGCGCCGCACCCGCTGCCGGACGGCGAGCCTCCGGCGCGCTGACCTCCCGGCAGCCTCGCCACCGCCCCGGTCAGCGCCGGGGGGCAGCCCTTTCGCCATCCGCCCGGCCCAGCAGGCGTTCCATGTCCCGGCGGACGATGCTGTAGCATTCGCAGGACGCGCTCTCGAGCCCCGGCCGGTCGGTGACGGTGATGCAGCCCCGCTGGTAGCGGATCAGCCCGGCCCTTTGCAGCGCCCCCGCCGCCACCGTCACGCCCGCCCGGCGCAGGCCCAGCATGATCGCCAGGAACTCGTGCGTCATGGTGAACTCGTCGCCCACCGTGCGGTCATGCGCCATCAGCAGCCAGCGGGCCAGGCGCTGTTCGGTGCTGTGGCGGCCGTTGCAGGCCGCGGTGCGCGACACCTGCCCCAGATGCACCAGCGCGTAGCGCAGCAGCAGCCCTTGCAGCACCGGGTCGGCCGCCATCGCCTCCCGCAGCGCGCCGGTGCCGATGCTCAGGGCGGTGCCGGCATTCTGCACCAGGGCTTCCAGGTCGTCACAATCGCCGCCCAGCACCACCGGTATGCCGACCACGCCGTCGGGGCCGATCATGCCGACCTCGGCGCCCTCGCCGTCTTCCAGCGGGGCGATCATGGAGATCCAGCCGGTTTCGGGGAAATACACCGTCTCGATCGGCCGTTCCGGGTCGTGCAGCACCTGCCGCAGCGACAACTCCACCGGGTTCAGGAAGGGCCGCAGCCGGGCGAGGCTGCTCTCCGGCAGGGCGCGCAGCAGGCGGTTGCGCGGCTGGGACGGCTGAAGTGCGGCGTCGAGCATCGGGAGGGGATTCCGTGATCGTGGCCCGCAAGCGCGTGGCACCCGTTCTGCCGTCTAGGCCGAGGCGGCGAAGCGGGCAACGCCGCCATCCTAGCGCGGATCATCCGGCGGCCGCGTACGGAATCGTCGCTCAGTCCAGCGCGCCCCGGCGCAGCGCGCGCAGCACGGCCACCGCGCCGGCCAGGACCAGGGCATCCTCGACCAGCCCGGTGGGCGTCTGGCCGAAGCGCGGCATGGCGGCGACCCGGGCCCGCCAGCCGGGAAAGGCGGCGGTCACCGCCGTGCATCCCCCCACCGCCGCGCCGAGCCAGCGCCGGCGGCGCGGCACCAGCGCCGCCCCCGCCACCGCCGAGGTCAGGAAGCGCCCCAGCAGCCCGATCGGCACGATGCGGTCCGGCGCGTCCGGCAACTTGTCCCCTGCCATTTCCGCGGCCGCGAGCAGCACCAGCCCCGCCGCCGCCCAGGGATGCCCGAGCATTCCGGGCGCGCCGTTATCCGCCGGCAGCCGCCCGCGCGCGGCCGCCACGGCCACGGCGGCCAGCGGCGTCATGGCGCGCTGGCCGCCGACCAGGCCCATCAGGAAGGGTGCGAGCATGCCGTTTTCATCCGCGCCGGTGCGGCAAGGGGAACTCCCGTCCCGGCCCGGCGGTTGCGGCCCGGGTTTCGCGCGTGGCAGAAACGCCCGAATCTGTCACGCGGCTTGACGCTGGACGGAAAAAAGTCTAAGGATTTCAGCGTCATCAGGCTCATGCCGGCGCCCCGGCGCAGCCCGGGCGTAAGGAAGTAAGATGGTAAGGAAGTAAGGCGAGTTTCGTCCTTATTCCTCGATCGCCCGCCCCGCCCGGTGCCGCCGCAGCAGCCACCAGCCCAGCGCCGCGGACACCGCGAACAGCCCCGCCCCCAGCGCCAGCTGCGCCGTGCGGTCCACCGCCACGCCCTCGCCCAGCAGGGCGAACACCGCGGTTTGCGGCACGTAGCCCAGCGCCGAGCCCAGCAGGAACGGCGCCGCCCCGATCCCCGACAGCCCCGCCAGCAGGTTGAGCGCGAGGTTGTTGCCCACCGGCAGCAGCCGCAGCGCCACCGTGGCGCCGAAGGGGCTGCCGGTCAACGCGTCGTGCAGCGGCCGCAGCCGGCGCCCGAACCGCCCCGTCAGCCGCCGCGCCGCCCAGTCCCGCCCCACCAGCCGGGCCCAGCCGAAGCACAGGGCGCAGCCCAGCACCTGCGCCAGCAGCGACAGCGCCCCGCCGGTCAGCGCCCCGAAGGCGGTGCCGCCCAGGAACGCCACCGCCTGCCGCGGTGCCCCCACCGCCGCCGCCGCGGCCCCCGCCAGCACGAAGAAGACCTGCCCCGCGGCGCCGTGGTCGCGCACATGCGCTTCCACGAAATCCACCCCCTGGGCGGAGCCGATCTCGCGCAGCAGCCAGCCTGCCAGCCCCAGGCCCAGCGCCAGCGCCAGCAGCCGGCCCAGCGCCCGCCCGGCGCGGCCCCGCGTGGCGGCCGGTCCCGCACTGCCTGGCCCGGCGCCCCCAGATCCGACGCTGTCCGATCCGGCGCCGCCGTGCCCGGCGCTTTCCGGTCCGGCGGCGTTCTGCCCAGCGCTGCCTGCTCCGGCGTCGCCCTTGCCGCCGCCCGGCCCGGGCAAGCCCGTCACGGTTCCAGCCGCGGCCGCTGCCAGCGGCGCTGCAGCCACATCACCCCCAGCAGGTCCACCAACCCCACCGCCAGCCGGTCCAGCGTGCCGTAGTTGCTCACGCCCCGCAGCCGCGGCCGGTGGTTCACGGGCTCGCTCACCACCCGCCCGCCCTGGCGGATCACCAGCGCCGGCAGGAAGCGGTGCATGTGGTCGAAGGGCGGCAGCTCCAGGAACAGCGCGCGGGAAAACACCTTCAGCCCGCAGCCCGTGTCGGGGGTGGCGTCGCCCAGCAGCCGGGCGCGCACCCGGTTGGCCACGCGGCTGGTGAATCGCTTGGTGGCGGTGTCCTTGCGGGTGGTGCGCCAGCCCGCCACCAGCGTGCTCTCGCCTTCCGCCCGGGCGCGCGCCCACAGCTTCGGGATATCGGCCGGGTCGTTCTGCCCGTCCCCGTCCAGCGTCGCGATCCAGGGTGCCCGCGCCGCCCGCACCCCCGTCACCACGGCCGCCGACTGGCCGCAGGACCGGGCATGGCGCAGCGGCCGCACCGCGAAGCGCGCCGCCGCCTCACGCAACTGGGCGGAGGTGTCGTCGGTGGAGCCGTCATCCACGCACAGGATCTCGTGCGGCACGTCGGCCAGCGCGGCGCCGATCTCCGCCACCAGCGCGGCCACGTTGGGCCCCTCGTTGCGCATCGGCACGACGACGCTGATCGCCGGCGCAACCGCGGGCGGGACGGGGCGGTGGGTTTCGCTGGCGGAAAGGGCCGGGCACATCGGCCGCGGGGGGTAGCAGGGGGGGGGCGAGCGGTCCAGGGTGCGCCTATATGAGCGTTGCCATGCCCTTCGACGCCCGCACCCTGCCGCCCGACGCCACCGCCGTCCCCGAGCGCGGCCGCCGCGCCGTGGCGCGCTGGCTGCTGCTGGTGGCCGCCATGGTCTGGGTGATGGTGGCGCTCGGCGGCGCCACGCGCCTGACCGGCTCGGGGCTGAGCATCATGGAATGGGCGCCCTTCCGCGGTGCCCTGCCGCCCTGGAGCGACGCCGAATGGCAGCGCCTCTACGACCTGTACCGCACCATCCCGCAATACCAGCTGGTGAATCGCGGCTTCGGGCTGGACGGCTTCAAGGGCATCTTCTGGCTGGAATGGAGCCACCGGCTCTGGGGCCGGCTGATCGGGCTGGTGTTCGCCGCCGGGCTGCTGTGGTTCTGGCTGCGTGGCCGCATCCCCGCGGGCTACAAGGGGCGGCTGGTGCTGCTGCTGGCGCTGGGCGGGCTGCAGGGGGCGGTGGGCTGGTTCATGGTGGCCTCGGGTTTCGCGGCCGACAGCACCGCCGTGGCGCCCTGGCGGCTGGTGATCCATCTCGGCCTGGCGCTGGTGCTGTTCGGCGTGCTGGTGTGGACCGCGCTGGACCTGCTGCACCCCCGGCCCGAAACCCCCGGCCACGCGGATGACCCTGCGGCCGGGGCGTCCGGCGCCGCGCGGCCGCTGCGCCGCTGGGCGCACGCCACGGCCGGGCTGCTGGGGCTGGCCATGCTGGCGGGGGGCTTCGTGGCGGGCACCAAGGCGGGGCTGGACTTCAACACCTTTCCGCTGATGGAAGGGCAGTTCGTGCCCCCCGGCTACGCCGCCCTGTCCCCCTGGTGGCGCAACGCGTTCGAGAACATCGCCGCGGTGCAGTTCCACCACCGCCTCCTCGCCACCCTGGCGCTGCTGGCCGCCAGCTGGACCGCCTGGCGCGGCTGGCACCTGCCCGAGGGCCGGGCGCGGCGCTGGGCGCTGCTGCTGGGGGCGGCGGCGGCGGCGCAATACGCGCTGGGCGTGGCCACCCTGCTGCTGGTGGTGCCGGCCTGGCTGGGCACGCTGCACCAGACTGTGGCGGTGGCGGTGCTGACGGCGGCGCTGGGCACGCTGCACGCGCTGCGCCGGCCGCGGCGCGCCACCGGGGGCGCGCGTGCCGGGCAGGGCGGCGACCCGGCCCTGCGGCCCGCTGCCGGGCCCGTGCCGCCGTGACCGCCGGGCCGGAGGGCGACGGTGCAGCGGCGGCCCCGCGGCCGGCGGCGCTGCCCTGGGGCGCGGTGATCCTCGACACGGAATTCCGCCTGCGCGCGATCAGCCAGGACTGGCTGGAACAGGTCGGGCTGGGGGGCGAGCCGCTGCTGCCCGGCACCCCTGGGCCGGAGGTGATCCTGGCCCTGGCCCGGCGCGGCCTTTACGGCCCCGGCGACCCCGCGGCCCGGGCGGCGGAGGTGGCGGCGCTGGACCGCAGCGTGCCGATCCGCCGCATCACCCGCACCGCCGGCGGCCGCTGGCTGCAGCTGCTGTCCGCCCCCCTGCCGGATGGCGGCTACGCCACCTTCGGCCTGGACCTGTCCGACATCCCCGGCATCGAGGCCAGGGCCCAGGACTGGCAGCGGGCGCTGCGGGCCGAGGACCTGCTGCACGGGCTGCGGACCGGCGTCGCCCTGTTCGGCCCCGGCGACACCCTGCGCTCGTTCAACCCGGCCTATGCCGCCCTGATCGGCGCCCCGCCGGAACGGCTGCGGCCGGGGATGCGCTTCAGCGACATCGCCGCCCTGCTGGCGGAGGTGGGCGAGTTCGACAACCTGCCCGGGCGGCAGCTGCCGATGCGGCTGCTGGACCATGTCGGCGACCGGCCCCTCATCACCAACACGCGGCAGCGCCCCAACGGCCAGGTGATCCGCATCACCCTGCAGCCGCACGGCAATGGCTGGATCCGGGAGGTGGACGACGTCACCGCCCTGCGCCGGGCCGAGGCCGAGGCGCAGCGCCGCGCCGCCCTGCTCGACGCCGTGCTGGCCGCCATGCCGCACGGGGTTTGCGTGGTGGGGCCGGACGGCCGCATCTCCATGGTGAACGCCGCCTATCTCGGCTTCTTTCCCAACGACCCGATCGCCGCGGGCGAACGCGCCGCCGACGTGGTGAACCGCCGGGTCGCCAGCGGCGAATACACCCCCGAATACGGCGCCCGGATGCACGGCATCGCCCAGGCGATGCACCGGGAAGGCATCATCGAGCGCACCCGCGAGCGCCCGGACGGCACGGTGCTCAACATCCGCGACGCGCTGCTGCCCGATGGCGGTCGCATCGCCGTGCTGACCGACATCACCGCCCGCCACCGGGCCGAGGCCGAGGCCCGCCGCCGCACCGAGATCCTGCAGGTGATGCTGGACAACATGCGCCACGGCATCTGCCTGATCGACGCCGAAGGGCGGCTGGTCTCCGCCAATGCCCTGGCCCTGCAGATGGCCGGGCTGGCACCCGAGGATGGCCGCCCCGGCCAGGACGTGGCGGAACTGCTGGCCCGGCAGATCGCCCGCGGGGAGCACGACATTCCCGAAGGCGGCCAGGACCGTGCCATGAGCGGCCTGCTGGAAAAGATGGCCTTCCGCCCCGGCCGCTACACCCGCTCCCGCCCCGACGGCACGGTGCTGGAGGTCAACACGGCGGCCGCCCCCAATGGCGGCTTCGTGCGCACCTTCACCGACGTCACCGAGGACCGCCGCGTGCGCGCCGAGCTGGAACAGGCCCTCGACGCCGCCGAGGCCGCCAATCGTGCCAAGTCGCGCTTCCTGGCCGCCATGACGCACGAGCTGCGCACGCCGCTCAACGCGGTGATCGGCTTTTCCGAGGCGCTGCTGGACACCCTGCCGCCCCCGCCACCGCCGCCCCGGCCCATCCCCGGCGCGCCGCCCGGCCTGCCCTCGGGCGGGGGCGGGTCGCACGATTTCGTCCGCGCCATCCTGGATGCCGGTCGCCACCTGCTGGGGCTGATCGAGGACGTGCTGGACGCGGCGCGGCTGGAAAGCGCCGCCCTGGCGCTGGTGCCCGGGCCGGTGGAGCTGGGCCCGCTGCTGGACAGCGCCGCCACCATGCTGTCCGACCTGGCGCGCAAGGGCGGGGTGACGCTGTTGATCGCCCCGCTGCCCGAGTTGCCCGTGCTGCACGCCGACGAGCGGCGGCTGCGACAGCTGCTGCTGAACCTGCTGGACAACGCGGTGAAGTTCACCCCCGCCGCCGGCCGGGTGGAAATCTCCGCCGCCCGGCGCGACGATGGCGGGCTGGAAATCCGCATCGCCGACAGCGGCATCGGCATGTCGGCCGCCGAGATCGAGCACGCCTTCGAGGCCTTCACCCAGCTGGAGGCCGGCCATGCCCGGCGCTTCGGCGGCACGGGCCTGGGCCTCTTCGTGTCGCGCCGCCTGTGCGAGGCGATGGGGCTGGAGCTGGCTCTGGACAGCACCCCCGGCGGGGGCACCACGGCCCGCCTCATCCTTCCCCGAACCCTGCTGGACCCCGCCCCGCCATGAGCGCCTCCACCGACCCGCTGGCCGCCACCGAGCGGCTGTTCTTTCGCGACCTCGACCCCGAAACGGCCCGCCGGACCGTGCGCGACGCGCTGGCCGGGGCGGAGGATGGCGAGCTGTTCCTGGAATACCGGGAAAGCGAGAACCTGACCCTGGACGACGGCCGCATCCGCTCGGCCTCCTTCGACACCACCCGCGGCTTCGGATTGCGCGCCGTGCGCGGCGAGGCCGCGGCCTATGCCCATGCCGGCGAACTGGGCGAGGCGGCGCTGCGCCGCGCGGCCGAGGCCGTGCGCGCCCTGCCCGGCGAGGGCGCCGTTTCCGTCGCCGAGCCGCCGCGCGCCACCAACGCCCGGCTCTACGACGACGCCAACCCGCTGACGGCCATGGATTTCCCGGCCAAGACCGCGCTGCTGGCCGCCATCGACGCCCATGCCCGCGCCCGCGACCCGCGGGTGAAGCAGGTGGTGGCGACCCTGTCCGGCGAATGGCAGGCGATGCGCATCCTGCGCGCCGACGGGCGCGAGGTGGCCGACCTGCGCCCTCTGGTCCGCCTCAACGTGTCCGTGGTGGTGGAACAGGACGGCCGGCGCGAAACCGGCTCCTTCGGCACCGGCGGCCGCTTCACCTATGACCGCGTGGTGGGCGAGGCCAACTGGAAGGCCGCGGTGGAGGAAGCGCTGCGCCAGGCGGTGGTGAACCTCGACAGCCGCCCGGCCCCGGCCGGCGAGATGGAGGTGGTGCTGGGCCCGGGCTGGCCGGGCATCCTCCTCCACGAGGCGATTGGCCACGGGCTGGAAGGCGACTTCAACCGCAAGGGCACCTCCGCCTTTGCCGGGCTGCTCGGGCAGCGCATCGCCTCGCCGGGGGTGACGGTGGTGGATGACGGCACCATCCCCGACCGCCGCGGCTCCCTCACCGTGGACGACGAGGGCACGCCCTCGGGACGGACGGTGATGATCGAGGACGGCATCCTGACCGGCTTCATCCAGGACCGGCAGAACGCCCGGCTGATGGGCGTCCGCCCGACCGGCAACGGCCGCCGCCAGAGCTATGCCCATATCCCCATGCCGCGCATGACCAACACGGTGATGCTGGGCGGGCAGCACGCGCCGGAGGAGATCCTGCGCTCGGTGAAACGCGGCCTCTACGCGGTGAACTTCGGCGGCGGCCAAGTGGACATCACCTCCGGCAAGTTCGTCTTCTCCGCGTCCGAGGCCTACCTGATCGAGGACGGCCGCATCACCGCCCCGGTGAAGGGTGCCACGCTGATCGGCAACGGCGCCGACGCGCTGACCAAGGTGGCGATGGTCGGCAACGACTTCGGCATGGACCCGGGCATCGGCACCTGCGGCAAGGAAGGGCAGGGCGTCCCCGTCGGCGTCGGCCAGCCCACCCTCAAGCTCGCCGGGCTGACCGTGGGCGGCACGGCGGTCTGATACGGGCCACGCCGGACGGCTCCGGCCACCGGGGGTGTCGCGCGATCGGTTCCGGCGTGGCGCGGCTTGGTCCTGGGAGGGAGAAGGAATTCTCCCTCCCAGACCCTTCCTCATCTTCTTCCGGGATGCTGCCGCGGTCGGGGTGGAGACGTCGGGCGCTTCTGGCCCCAGAGAATATTCATCCTGTTATCGCGGGCTGACACCGCAGTCGCCGGAGGGCATGGCCCTCCGGCGCGAGCAACGTCGCCGCTCGACCGCGGCAGCACTCCCGGAAAAAGATGAGGGGGAGGGTCCGGGAGGGGGAGAATTCTTTCTCCCCCTCCCGGGACCACCGGCCTGCCGCGTGCCTTACGCCTTCGCCGGGTCGCGCACGTTGGGCAGCGTGTCGAACTCCACGTTGTACAACTCGCCGTTCCGGCGCTCGACACGGCGGATATAGACGTTCTGGATGATGTCGCGCGTCTTGGGGTCGATGGAGATCGGGCCGCGCGGACTTTCCCAGGCCATGCCCTTCATCGCTTCCACCAGCGCCGCACCCTCGGCATCGGGGCCGGCGGCTTCCAGCGCGCGGCAGATCAGCGCGGCGCCGTCATAGCCGTGCACCGCCATGTAGTTCGGCCGCGCCGGCCCGATCGTTTCACGATAGGCGGCGAGGAAGCGGCGGTTGGCGTCGCTGTCATGCACCACGGAATAATGGTGCGAGGTGACCACGCCCAGCGCCGGGTCGCCCATGCCCGGCAGGATGTCGTCCTCCGTCACGTCGCCCAGCGCGATCATCTTGATGCCCGAGCGGTCCAGCCCGCGTTCCGCGAACTGCTTCATCACGGCAGCCCCCGCACCGGCGGGCACGAACACGAACATCGCGTCCGGCGACAGGTCGCGCACGCGCTGCAGGAAGGGTGCGAAATCCGGGTTGGCCAGGGGCACGCGCAGCGCGTCCACCACCTGCCCGCCCTTCTCGGTGAAGCGGCGCTTGAACCAGGTTTCCGCGTCCTGGCCGGGGCCGTAATCCGACACCAGCGTGACCACGCGGCGGATGCCGTTGTTGGCCGCCCATTCCGCCATCGGCGCGGTGGTCTGCGGCACCACCTGCGCGATGCGCACGATGAAGGGTGACTGTTCCGTGATGGAGGAGGTGGCCGCCGCCATCACCACCATCGGCAGCTTCGCGCGGGTGGCGATCGGCACCGTGGCCAGCGCCAGCGGCGTCAGGCCGAAGCCCGCCAGCATCCGCACCTTGTCGTTCACCGCCAGTTCCTGCGCCAGGCGGCGCGACGCGTCGGCGACGTTGCCGTCGTCGCGCAGCAGGAACTCCACCGGCCGGCCGGCAACCGTGTTGTTGCGCTCGCGCATGTGGACGCGGATGCCGTTCTCGATCTGCCGCCCCGTGGACTGGAAGGCGCCGGTCATCGGCAGGATCAGCCCGATGCGGATCGGGTCCGCCGCCCGTGCCAGCCGCGGCGCGGCGAGCACCGCCGCTCCGGCCGCCGCGCCCAGCTTCAGGGCATCCCGTCTGCTCACCACCATTCGCGTCTCCCCCTGCGTGGCATTCGCCACGCCGTTCCATCGTGCCGCCAACCTGCCACGAGGCCGGCACCCGAGGCCAGCGGCGCCGCGCCCGGCCGTGTGGCCGGCTCCGTCGAGATGGTCTGGCCGGGCCTCCCCGGCGGAGGACACCGGGAGGCGGCGCCTCCTGGCCCTGGCCGGATCAGCTGGCCCGAACCCCCGCCACCTGGCCCGGCATGGATCGGGCGCTGTCCGGAGGCAGCGCGGGTGGTCAGCCGGGCTCGGCGGTGATGCTCTGGACCGGTTCGAAGCCCTCGAACTGCGGGTGGCCGGCGTAGAGCGGCTTGTTGCCGCCGGCATTGCGGTGCGCGGCGCGAAAAGCTTCCGAGCGCGTCCAGTTCTCGAAATCCGCCCTGCTGCGCCACACCGTGTGCGAGGCGTAGAGCACGTGGTCTTCGGCCGCGGGGCCGCGCAGCAGGTGGAACTCCACGAAGCCCGGCACCTCGCGCAGTTTCGAGTCCCGGGACGTCCAGACTTCCTCGAAATCGGCCTCCGCGCCGGGCAGGACCTTGAAGCGGTTCATGGCGAGGAACATGGGGTGCTCGGCCTCCGGGGGTGACTACTCGCTGAAGAAGCGCAGCAGCCGGGCGATCAGTTCCCGCAATTCGAAGCCGCCCGGTGCGGGGGGCGCGGCCATGCTGCCAGCGGGCGCCCGGGCCCGGGCGCGGGCCAGGGCCTCGGCGGTGCGCGACAGCCGCAGCTCCGCGGGCTCGGCGCGTTCCTGCCCGTCCGGCAGCAGCCCCACCACCCGCACCAGCACGCGGTCCGCGCCGGGCAGCTCGGCGGCGGCCCGGGCGGCGTCCTTGGCGCGTGGGGCGCAGATCACGGAGCGGCCTTCCAGCCCGCAGGGCATCTCGAACAGCCGGTTGGGCGGGAAGCGCAGCTGCGCCGTGCCGGTGAAGGCCAGCAGCCCGCGGCCCAGCCCGTCCAGCGTCAGGTTGCGCGCGGTCACCACCGGTACCAGGGCGCCGTCCCGCTCCATCACCTCCAGCGCCAGGGCGGCCTGGCCGGCGGAGGCGGGCTCCACCGGCTCGCGGTGCAGCAGGCGGCATTCCGAGCGGTCGGTCATGCGGTCGCTGGAACAGCTGAGCAACCAGGGGCCGAACTCCTCCGTTCCTCCGGAGGTGCCCCGCGGCGGCGTTTGCGCCAGCGCCGGACCGGCGGCGAGCAGCAGGCAGACGAGAACGGGAGCACGCATGGCACGCCGATGTAGAGCCGCCGGGCGGGATACGCCATGCGAAAGGTGATGCTGCCCGACGGCACCACCGTGCCGGCCCTGGGCCAGGGCACCTGGAAGATGGGCGAGCGCGGTGCCGACCGGCGCGCCGAGGCCGCGGCGCTGCGGCTGGGCCTCGACCTCGGGCTGTCGTTGATCGACACCGCCGAGATGTACGCCGAGGGCGGCGCCGAGGAGGTGGTGGCCGAGGCCATCCGCGGCCGCCGCGACGAGGTGTTCCTGGTCAGCAAGGTTTACCCGCAGAACGCCTCCGCCGCCCGCATGGCGCGGGCCTGCGAGAACAGCCTGCGCCGCCTCCGGGTGGAAACGCTGGACCTGTACCTGCTGCACTGGCGCGGCGCCGTACCGCTGGCCGAAACGGTGGCCGCCTTCGAGCAGCTGCGCGAGAAGGGCCACATCCGCCGTTGGGGCGTCAGCAACCTGGACGTGGACGACCTGGAGGAGCTGGGCACCGCGATCGGGCACTGCGCCACGAACCAGGTGCTCTACAATCTGGAAGCGCGCGGGGCGGAGTTCGACCTGCTGCCCTTCTGTTCCCGCCACAGCATGCCGCTGATGGCCTATTCCCCCGTGGGACAGGGCGGGGCGCTGCTGCGCCACCCGGCGCTGCGGGCGGTTGCGTCGCGGCACGGATGCTCCGCGGCACGTGTGGCGCTGGCCTGGTGCCTGCGGCAGCCGGGGGTGATCGCCATCCCCAAATCCGCCAGCCCCGAGCACCTGCGCGACAACGCCGCCGCCGCGGAACTGCTGCTCACGCCGCAGGACCTGGCGGAACTGGACGCGGCCTTTCCGCCGCCCAAGCGCAAGCAGCCGCTGGCGATGCTGTAGGGCTGGCGTCGCGGCCCCCCTGGGGGCGACGGAAAGGCTGCGGCCGATGCTCCTCGGGGTGGGCCGTGCCCCAGGCCAGCCACGCGTTCGTGGGTACCATCCCGACACATGGCGCGTTTGCTTGCCTTCCTTCGACGCCGGTCCCGCTGTTGCCCCCTGGACCGGTAGGCTGGATCGCTCCTCCGAACATGGGGCCCGCGAACAGGTCGACCACCCTGCCGCAACTGCCCTCCCCCTGCTGCGGCCACAGGACGGGCAAACGCTCAGGGGCCTCGGACCGGCGCCGTCCTCTGTTCGCTGCCTGAAAGCTGTTCCCCTGGGACCCTGGGAGGGCGGTGGCCGCGGCCGAATGGCACCCGGCCGGGCAAGCCGTTTCCAGCAATCCGGGCTGCTCGTCGCCACGCTTCTTCCTAGAAAATGGTTAACGGTGATGCTACTGAGAGTTGAGCAGGGAGGACTTCATGCCCCGTTTCATAGTGAGAGCTGGACTGCATGGTGGTGTCTGGGATGCCGGGGTCGTGGTGACGCCCGAGGCTGCATGTGCGCAGGTGGACACCCGGCTGGGCCTGCCGCCGCAATCCTACATGCCTGGCGCGAACACAGGGAGCGATCAGGGCTTCGACGTTTTCGTCGTGCCTGCTTCCGTGGTGCCGGCTTTCGAGGACAGCATGGACGAAGCCGTGCTGCAGGCCGTCGAGCAGCTGACCCCAGTCGTTCGCCTCCTGCAGATCCCATATGGCTGGCCTGAAAGGGACCAAGCAGCCTGCCTTGCCGCTTCTCGGAACCTGGAAATGCATGATGCTGCTCTACTCGTCGCCTGAGCTTTATGCCGTTTTCCATCCCGGAGACTCGGATTTCCTGCTGATCACGTTCGGCTACAACGGGATGCGGGCGGATGACGCCAGTTTCTGGGGGCAGGGTCTCTGTAACAAGGCACGGATCAATGCCGTGGGGTTCGTGTCCCGCAGCAGCAACTGGTTCCCGCAGAAACATGTCGGCGCTGCCCTGGAGCAGGTACTGCCGCAGATCAAGCAATTCGGGCAGCGCATCACCTATGGTGGCTCCATGGGCGGTTGGGCAGCCCTGAAGTATTCCAAGTCCCTGGACGCCGATGCTGCGCTGGCCTTCTCCCCCCAGTTCTCGATCGATCCGAAGGTGGTCGGCGACTTCGAGAATAAATACACGGAGTTCTATGAACCCGGCCTGAACGATGACATGGCGCCCGACGGCGAGCGGGACGTGTGCGGACGGCCCTATGTGCTGGTTGATCCCACTCACGCGGGCGATGCGCGACATGTTTCCCTGATCAAACTTTCGGCCCCGCAAACAACCATTATTCCCATGCCCAGAACCGGCCACGCCGTCGCCGGGGTTTTTGCGAATACATCGAAGGCAACCCGTCTCATCTCGGCTGCACTGTCGGGAGACCTGGAGGTGCTGCGTCGGACGGCGAGTGCTGAACGCCGCGCTTCTTCCATCCGATCGACGCTGGTTTCACTTGCCGCCCTCGATCGGCATCCCGTCTGGGGGATGCGGCTTGGCCTGAAGCACGCCGGGACATTCGAGCCGCATGATTGGAACGGCTTCCAGAACCGCGTGATGCGCATCGCTGCGCAACAGGCTGGGGCTGTGTCCCCGGATGCGGCCTGCTCGCCTTTGGCTCAGGCCGCCACGGCGGTTCTGGCCATGAAAACAGCGGATGGCTATGGAACGCTCCGCGAGGCCGCCAGAGCGGCCGCAGCAGGTAGACTGGAAGATGCCATCCTCAAGGCCCAGGAGGTTTGTTGCGCCATGCCGCGCTTCGCGGAGGCGCCGATCCGGCTCTCCGTATGGCTGATGGAAGCCGGGCGCCTGGATGAGGCGGCTGAGGCCGCAAACCGCGCTGCGGATCTCGATCCGGATACGGCATCCAATCATCAGAGAGTGGCGGTGATCGAGGGGCGCCGAAGCAACTTCACGAAAGCTGCTGATGCAGCGCGGCGGGCCGTGTCCTGCGCTCCCAAGGACGTCAGGCTGCGCGATATGCTCGCAGGCTTGCTGCAGAAGGCGGGGCGGGACCGTGAGGCTTACGAGGAGGTCAGGAAGGCCGTCCTGATCGACCCGTCCTATCCCTTGGCGCAGTCCAGGCTTTCTCATCTGGCCAGCAGATTTGCGGACCATGAAGCTGCTCTGGCCGCTGCTGAACGCGTCGTTGCCCTGCGTGGCCCGACCGTGCCGGACCTGAAAACCCTGGCCATGCGGCGCCATTCCGCCGGAGACGTGCAGGGTGCCGCGGAGGCCATCACGCAGGCTCTATCCCTGATGCCGGATGAACGCGAAGCCGAACGCCTGCACGATCTTCACAGTCGGTTCAGCGTGGCGCGCAGAACAGCTGGATCGGAAAACCGCGCCGATCTGCGGCATTTCGCTCATGCCGTCGAATAGGACGTCCTCGGTAAAGGCGTGAGTTGGTCCTGCCTCATCGAGGCGGTTCCGAGGGCGTTCCTGTCCCGTCTCCTCGCCCACCGCGGAACTCGCCGGCAAAGAACACCAGCGCCGCCAGCACGATCACCGCCCCCAGCGCGCTCACCGCCCGCCAGCCGCCGGCGGTGAACACCGCCCCCACCAGGGCCGAGCCCACCGCGCCGCCCAGAAAGAAGCAGGCGGCGTGCAGCCCGTTCAGCCGGCTGCGGGTTTCCGGCCCCAGCGCGTAGATCGTGCGCTGCCCCAGCACCAGGCTGGCCTGCACGCCCAGGTCCAGCAGCAGCGCCGCCACCACCAGCGCCGGCAGTGAATCCGGCATTGCGAAGGCCAGCAGAAACGCCGCCAGCACCGCCAGCATCGCTGCGCCGGTGCCCGCGCGGGTGTGGCCGCGATCCGCCAGCCGCCCCGCCAGGGGGGCCGCCACCGCGCCTGACACCCCCGCCAGCGCGAACAGCGCGATGCCGCGCTGCGACAGGTGGAAGGGCTCGCCCGCCAGGTGCAGCGCCACCGCGGTCCAGAACAGCGAGAAGCCGCAGAACAGCGCCGCCTGGTAGGTGGCGCGCCGTTGCAGCACGGGGGTGTCGCGCAGCACCGGCCACAGCGAGCGCAGCAGCGCGCCATAGGCCATGCCGCCCTCCGGCTGGCGGCGCGGCAACTGTACCGCCAGCAGCACCGTCAGCCCCGCCGTGGCCGCGGCCGAGCCCACGAACACCGCCCGCCAGCCCAGCGTGTCCGCCACCAGGCTGGCCACCGGCCGCGCCAGCAGGATGCCCAGCAGCAGCCCGGCCATCACGTTGCCCACCACCCGCCCGCGCGAGGCCGCGGGCGTCAGGTGCGCCGCGATCGGCACCAGCATCTGCGCCACGGAGGAGCCCAGCCCGATCACCAGCGCCGCCAGCAGGAAGGGCAGGGCGGAGCTGCTGACCGCCGCCGCCAGCAGCGCCAGCACCACCGGGCACAGCGTCGCCACCACCAGCCGCCGGTTCTCCACCAGGTCGCCCAGCGGCACCAGCAGCAGCAGCCCGGCGGCGTAGCCCAGCTGCGTCAGCGTCACCAGCAGCGAGGACGCCACCGGTCCCAGCCCCACCGCCGGCCCGATCAGCGCGATCAGCGGCTGGCTGTAGTACAGGTTGGCCACCACCACGCCGCAGCCCACCGCCAGCAGCAGCACCGTGCCGCCGGCCGGCCCCTCCGCCGCGCCGTCCGCCCCCGCCTGCCGCATCCGCCGCCACTCCTCCACCGCGCCCGCCGTCTCGGCCCCCGGCCCGGCAGGGTCAACCGAGCCCTCGGCCATGGCAGGGCTGCGTTCCCGGGCCTGTGCGGCGGGCGGAGCGGGGCTGGGTCCTGGTGGATCGGTTGCGCCTGGATGTCCTGGCGTTGGCCAGGGGCGCTGCCCCTGGACCCCAGGGCAAAGGCGAAGCCTTTGTCCCGAGCCGGGGAGTTTAAACTCCCCGGACCCCACTTGAGTGCCTCCGGCGGGGGCGGGCCGGGATACGTTGTCCTTCGTGACCAACGTCGGCCAACCCGCCCCCGCCGGAGGCACTCATGAGGTCGAGGAGCCTAAGCTCCTCGCGGGGGCTCCAAGGGGGCAGAGCCCCCTTGGCCGCGGCCAGGACATCCAGGTGCAACCGATCCACCAGGACCCAGCACCGCCCGACCGCCGCGCGCTGCCGGAACCGGCGGCGCGCCGTTCGCCGGGCAGGGATGCGGAGCGGCCGCCGGGATGCCCTGGCCGCGGCCGGGCCAGCGCGCCATATGCGGCGGCATGTCGCTCGACTTTTCCGAAGCGGAACTGCACCGCTATTCCCGCCACATCCTGCTGGCCGAGGTCGGCGCCACCGGCCAGGGGAAGCTGCGGGACGCGCGGGTGCTGGTGGTGGGCGCCGGCGGGCTGGGGGCGCCACTGACGCTCTACCTGGCGGCGGCGGGGGTGGGCACGATCGGGCTGGTGGACCACGACACGCTGGAGCTGAGCAACCTCCAGCGCCAGGTCGTGCACGACACCACCCGCATCGGCCGCAACAAGGCCGAGAGCGCCGCCCAGACCCTGGCCGCGCTGAATCCGGAAGTGCGCGTCGAAGTGCATCCCTGCCGCCTGGATGCCGAAACCGCCGCGGCGATCATTCCTCGCTACGACCTGGTCTGCGACGGCACCGACAATTTCGACACCCGCTTCCTGCTGGGCGATGCCTGTCACCTGCTGCGGCGGCCGCTGGTGTCCGCCGCGGTGCTGCGCTTCGAGGGGCAGCTGTCCACCTTCAAGTCGTTCCTCGGCGCGCCGCATCCCTGCCACCGCTGTCTGCACCCGGAACCGCCGCCGCCAGGCCTCGTGCCCTCCTGCTCCGAGGCCGGGGTGCTGGGCGCGGTGACGGGGGTGATGGGCACGCTGCAGGCCACCGAGGTGTTGAAGGAGATCCTGGGCATCGGCACCGGCATGTCCGGCCGCCTGCTGCTGTGGGACGCGCTGGACACCCGCTTCCGCGACATCCGCCTGCGTCGCGACCCGGCCTGCGCCCTGTGCGGGGAGGCCGCCACCATCCGCGACCTGTCGGCGCACCGCGCCGGCGGCAGCGGCCTGGTTTGCGAAGCCACGGCGGCAACCAGCTTCGCCCCCGGCGAGGCGGCGTGAGCGGCCCGGCCCGGCCCTCGCTGGGCGTGCTGCTGAGCTCCGGCGGCCACGACAAGGCGCATTACGCCCTGGTGGTGGCCACCGCCGCCGCGGCGCTGGGACGCGACACCACCCTCTTCGCCACCAATGCCGGCTGCCGGCTGCTGCTGCGCGACGCGCCCCTGGCCGCCGATCCGCGGGAGGCCGTCCTGGCCGCGCGCGGCGTCGCCACCCTGGCCGAGCTGCTGGACGCCGCCCTGGCCCTGCCGGTGCGCCTGCTGGCCTGCGAGGCCGGCCTGCGGGCGGAGGACCTGTCCGGCCGGTCCCTGCTGCCGGACGCCGAGGTGGCGGGGGTCGCCACCTTCCTGGAGGCCGTGGGGGCAGGGCAGATCGTCTCGCTCTAGCCCCGCCGCACGTCCCGCGAGTGCCGGAACCTGATGCCGGCCTGCCGCATGGGGCCGGGCGCCGGGGGGCGCTTCCCCGCCGACACGGTTCGGGCGAAACCGCTCCGGGCGCCTTGACCGATGCGCCCGCTTGCGGCCCTCAATAGACCCGATCCGATGCGACTCCTGCACGCCCTTCCGGCCACCCTTCTCGTTCTCGCAATGCCTGCGCAACCGCGGGCCCAGGCTCCGGCTGCGCCCGCCGCCGGCACCCCGCCGGCCCCCAGCCCGTCGCAAAGCCTGCGCCTGCCCGGCCGTCCCGGCGCCGCGGAACCGGCGGGGAACCGCCCCGGTGCGGCCCCGGCCACCGGCAACCGTCCGGCCGCGGCCACGCCGGCCAACCGCCCGGCCCAGCGGCCCGGCGCCGCCGCCCCGGCCACCGGCGCCGCGGCGGGCAACGCG
>NZ_JBLLEB010000021.1:0-76669 GCF_047690175.1 Roseomonas sp. BN140053
TGCCATAGCGGCGCGCCTCCCCAAGAGCGACCTGGCGGAGGTTGCCGCCATGCTCGTGTTCGTGGCCAAAACCTCCGACGCAGCCCGAGACCTTGATGGCCTGCCGGCAGATACTCCGCATGTCCGAGAAGCCGGCTTGTACGCAGCCGATATGCTCGAACGTATTTCGAAATCCCGCAAACCTCGTGGGCGCAGGACATCCGAAGGTGACGGCGCCATTTCGAATGCCTGTCAGGATGTCGAGTAGCGGGCCGAAGGAGAGCTGAGCCACTTCTCAGAAGCCGATGTAGCGAGCGAGGGCCGCCACCATGGAAGAGTATGTGCTGACGCCTCACCAATGCCTCCAAGGCAGGAAGCTCCTCGGCTGGACACAGGTGCGTCTGGCTGCTCTGGCAGGTATCTCCAGTGAGGTAGTCCGGCGCTTCGAAAAGGGGGCGTTCGTCACGAGCGAAGCAAGCTTGCGATCGATCCGCTCCGCCTTCGAGACTGTGGGTGGGGTCGACTGTGGAACTGGCTGGGAAAGCGAGCCGCGGCTGAGGGTTGGTGCTTAATGCGGGAGCATCTGCGGATCGAGCAGAAGGCGCACGGGCGGCAGGCCTAAAAGTCAGAGATTGAAGCCACGCACTCTCGCGTGCGCATCTGCAGGGCCAGCGCGTGGACAACGAGACGGAAAACTAGTGCCGCATTCCTGGCAGCGAAGCACCCGCGTCGCGCTTGAGCTCCTCCAGCAGCGGAGCCGGAGGTGCTGGTACCTCGGGTTTGCAGATCAGCAGGGGCGAGCCGTCGAGAGCGACGATCTTGCCGCTCAGCTTCAACAGCCTACGGTCGAAGGTGTGGAAAGCCTCCACGCGGGCGGCGAGGGCACTGGCGAGGTGGACCGCATCGGCAGGCTTGAGGCCGGGGTGACCATCGAGCAGCAGATCGCGCGCGAGGCCACCGACGTAGGTATCCACGGACACATTGAGGACCCAGGAGTTTTCGAAGAAGGCGGCCAGCGTGGCCGCATCGGCCGGCGTGCCAGGCGGAGGGCGCTTGCAGACTTCAGCCAGTGAAAAGGCCGAAGTCGCCAGCTCGACGATGTTCTTCTTGGCGGCGGCTACTACCGCCCTGCACATAGAACCGCGGTGCTCCATTACTCCTGTATCGGCGTCGGAGACCGTCTCATCTTGGATCAGCGCGATCCAGGAGCAGGCGTCCCAGTACAGGCGCTTAGGCGGAGCCGGCATCCCGCATCCCTGCTAGAAAGTCTTCGGACCTTAGGCCTCCGGTGAAACCCGGATCAGTGATGTCGGCGACGTCGGGCAAGCCACTGTTGCGGAGGAGCTGCAGCCGGTCGGCATCGACTTGGTAGAGGCGCCCTGGGCCCCTGTGGTGGAGGGTGCCGGAAACGACTAGCCGGCGGCCACGCTCGATAACCTCGCCCACGCTGCGCTCCTCAAAGGCAGCCGCAGCTTGCCCTTGGAGGATGCATTTAGCCGTCTCATTGGTAAGGCGAGCGCGAAGGCGAAGGACGAGGCGCCCAAAGCCATCCCGCTCGAAACCTTCGAAATAGCCTTCAACTGAGCCGAGTTCGCGATAAGGACGATCGACCGGCTTTTGGATCCGCACGATGTTGGCAGCTGCGGCCCGTGCCGTCTCGCTGGTGATAACGACGGGCGGAAGGTCATTGCCGAAGTCGATCGTGGTGGCGGCGAGGCCGTTGGACACCCGACCGAAGATGCCCCCGGCCTTCGTCAACGCGCGGTCGTCGAACCAATCGGGGCGTGCGGGCGCACGCTTGATTTCAGCGAGGCCATGGGCGGCAGCTGCACGCACCTTACGCTCACGCTGGTCGATGTTCATGCCGTGCCGCTTAGGGAAAGCGGTGATCTCAATCGACAGGGGGGAGTTGCGCGTGGCGCCCGTCACCCTCCAGACAATCTCGTTCTCCTCGCCCGGCTCCGCCACAGCATCCTCGACCTCTCGCAGCAAGCCGAGGAAGTCGCCCAGCTGCCCGATGAGGTCCTCCACTAGTGGCGCGTCGTCGCCCTCGCCCTTACCGGCGATGGTGAGCTTCATGGTCTGCATGGACGGCACCTCCCCGGCTCGAGCGCGCGACGACCTACGATCGCCGAACGTCTCTCCGGCGGCAAGCGCGTCAATACGTCGGGCACCGGTGAAACAACTTTCGAAGCTGCCAGGCGGTCAGTAATCCACAGAGCCGGTTTTCAAACCGCCACAACGCCACAACCCAGGTTTTCTGCGGGTTACAGCCCAATTTCGAACCGCCACGCAGAAATTGTGGTGGCGGAACGAAAGCGGCAAAAACCTAGGTAAGTCCTGGGTTGTGGCGTTGTGGCGGTCTAGAGCCCCCTGGTAAGGGAGAGAAGGGGTAGGGGATGGGCTTAGGTGCCCTCTGTACCCGCCTTCCGCTGCCGCCTCGGTGCGAGTGCGACCACGTTCTCCGGCTCCCGGCCTCCACCTTCACCACAGGCCACGACGTGCGTCGCCCAGGCGTCCAGTGCTGCCTTCCGCTCGGCCAGGAAGTCGTGCCGCTGGTACACCGCAGCGACACCCTGGATGGCGCCGGTAACGTGGTTCAGCAGCCGGTCAGCCACGTGCGGCGGGAAGCCAGCACCCGCTAGCCAGGTCACCGCCGTCCGTCGGAAGTCGTGGTAGCGCCACTCGGGGAGGGCAGGGGCCGCGCGCTTCGTGGCCGGGGCAGGGGAGGGGGACTTGCTGTCACCCGCCTCCCTCTTCATCGCCGTCATCAGCGCCAGCTTTGCCTTGCTGAAGCCGCTGGGCGGCGTCTTGCCCGTGACGGTGAACACGAGATCCCGACCATCGATCCGCGGCACTAGGCGCAGCTCGGCGCGCGCGGCCTCGGGCAGGTGCACCACGTGGGCCCGGCCGTTCTTCGCTCGCTCTTTCGGCAGGGTCCAAGTGCTGAGGTCGGCGGAGAGCTCGGACCATCCCATGCCCGCTACCTCCTCCCGGCGCGCCGCCGTCAGCAGCAGGAGCCGGACCACGGGGCGAAACGGGAAACCCAGGGTTCCAGCTGCTCGCCATAGCGCCCCGAGCTCCGCGTCGGTGAGAACCCGATCCCGGGAGGGGGCGCCCCCTGCGATCACCGGCAGGTCGGCGAAGGGGTTCACCCCCAGCCGGCCACGCTTCACGGCCCAGCCATAGCAGGCTCGCCCATAGGCCAGGGTTCGGCTCGCGATCGGCGCCTTTCCTGCGGCGGCCAGGGCATCCAGCACCCCGACCACGTCTGAGCGGGATAAGCTGGAGGCTGCGTAGACAAGGTGGGACGCAAAGGCGTTCCGCAGTGCCCGCTGAGCCTCGGCCGCGTAGGAGGGGCGGCGGCCAGAGAGGTGCAGCCGCGCCCATTCCTCGATCAGGGTCTCCAGAGTATAGCGGGCCTCCTGCTTCGCCTGAGCCTCCTCCGCTCGCCGGCGAGTATCCTCAGCCTTTGTCTTCTCCCGCTCCGCCTTCGGGTTCAGTCCCTGGGCGACCTTGCCCAGCCGTACCCGTGCGGCTTCCCGCGCCTGGTCAACCGTCAGGCTGCCCCAAGCTCCTAGCGGCTCCCGCACCTTCCTGCCCGTCGCTGCGTCGGTCCATTGGACGAGGAAGACGCGGTTCCCGTTGGCGGTGGCGCGGATCCCTAGACCCCGGCACTCGGTGTCGAAGGCGAGGCGGTCCTTTGCCCCCTCGGCGGGGCGGAAGGACTGGATGAAGCGGTCGGTGAGCTTGGGCATCTGGACCCACTGATTACTTTTGCGGACCCCGTGCGGACCCGGCAGGAAGGTCCGCTACGGGTCCGCATGGCGGTTCGTGGCGAGACTTATTCTGCGGACCCGCTGTGAAAGCAAGGTGATAGGCCGGTTTTGGCGTTCCGTGGCGTGAGACGGCGAGCTAATCTCGCCTACTCTTAATCAGCGGGTCCACGGTTCGAGCCCGTGAGCGCCCACCAACCCTGTCGGCGCCCTGAGGACCTCTGGCCATCCTGTAGCTGCCTGTCCCGGCGCATTTCCCTTCGTGTGCTCCTCGCGGGCATCATGAACCCAGCCGGTGGCTCACGGCGGCCTTCTGTGGCGTCACATCATTTCCGCTCCTCGGATACCGACGGTGTTGAAAATTCGGCTCCTTGGCTGGGCCGGTTCTTTGACGTCGGACCGCCAGGGTTGAACATCGCAGGGCCCGGCGTGCTGCGCCGCAAACCACGAATGCCCCCCGCCTGGGCGTAAGCTGCCCCCTCCTTGATCAACAGCACAAGCCGCGCGCATGCAAAACAGGTGTGATGCCGTCTCGGCAGCACGCCCGGCTTATTTTTGCGCTATTCGCGCTCGCTCTCCTCCTGTCACGCTGCTGTCATCCAGGGGATCACCACGATGCCGCAGCCTTCTTCTTCCACCGCGCGCCTGTCCCGCCGGAACCTGATACAGGCCTCGGCCGGCGTCGCGGCGCTGGGAGGCGCGGGGTTCATCTCCGTCGGTGCGGAAGCGGCCAACCCCGTGGTGAGCCTGCAACTCGGCTGGATCGCGGGCGGCAACCAGTTGGGCGAGATCGTCGCCAAGCAGCTCGGCTATTTCGCGGCGGAAGGCCTCGACCTGCGCATCCAGCCCGGCGGGCCCAACAACGACGGCGTCGCCGTGGTGGCGGCCGGCCGCTACGAGATGGGGCAACTGTCCTCCTCGCCCTCGCTGATGCTGGCGGCGTCGCAGGACATCCCCGTGCAGTGCTTCGCCGTGGGCGCGCAGCAGCACCCCTACGCCTTCTTCTCCCTGCCGCGGGCGCCGGTGCGCACGCCCGCCGACCTGCGCGGCAAGAAGGTCGGCATCCAGGCCACCGGCGTGATCCTGCTGCGGGCCCTGCTGGCGCGGAACGGCATGGAGCTGAAGGACGTGCAGGTCGTCACCATCGGCTCGGAGATGACGCCGCTGCTGACCGGGCAGGTGGACGTGGTCACGGGTTGGGTGACCAACACCACGGCGCTGAAGGTGCTCGGCCCCGACCGCATCGAACTGAAGCTGTGGGATGCCGGGGTGCGGCTCTACGCCTTGCCCTACTACGCCACGGCCGAGACGATCCGCACCAAGGGCGATGTCCTGGCGCGCTTCCTGCGCGCTGCCGGCAAGGGCTGGGCCTACGCCCATGCCCATCGCGACGAGGCCGTGGCCCTGCTGCTGAAGGAACTGCCCAACCTCAATGCCGCGGATGAGCGCGAGGCGGCGGACGTGATGCTGGCCGCCGAGTTCACCCCCGTCACCGCCACCCAGGGCTGGGGCAGCATGGACCCGGCCGTGTGGCAGGAGCAGATCGCGCTCTACGCGCAGCTCGGCCAGTTCACCAAGCGCACCCCCGCCCTGGCCGAGGTGATGAGCATGTCGGTGCTGGACGCGACGCGCGGGCAGCGCCCGACCCTCGGGTGAGCGCGGTGTCGGCTGCCACCACCGTTGCCTCGCCGCCGGCCGGGCCTGCGCCGAACGGGCCGGCACAGGCCGTGGCCCCCAGCGGGGCTGTGCTCGCCGCCGGGGGAGGCGCACCCGCGCTTGCCTGCCGCGCGGTGTCCGTCCGCTTCATGACCGAGGAACGCGCCGTCACCGCGTTGCAGGACGTGTCCGTGACGGTGCAGCAGGGCGGCTTCCTGACGCTGCTCGGCCCGTCCGGCTGCGGCAAGTCCACCCTGCTGCGGGTGATCGCCGACATCCTGCCGCCCAGCGCCGGCGAGTGCCGCGTGCTCGGGACCAGCCCGGCCGAGGCACGCCGGAACCGGCAGATCGGCTTCGTGTTCCAGGATGCGGCGCTGCTGCCCTGGCGCACGGCGCTGGACAACGTGCGCCTGCCGCTGGAAGTCGGCGGCCGCCCGAAGCTGCCGCCCGGCGCCCGCACGCCGGAGGAGCTGCTGGCGCTGGTGGGGCTGGCCGGCTGGGAGAAGGCCCGGCCGCACGAGCTGTCCGGCGGCATGCGCCAGCGCGTGGCCATCGCCCGCGCCCTGCTGGGCGGGCCGCGGCTGCTGCTGATGGACGAGCCCTTCGGCGCCCTGGACGAGATCACCCGCGACCGGCTGAACGAGGAGCTGCTGCGGGTGTGGCGGGAAACCGGCACCACCGTGGTCTTCGTCACCCATTCCATCCAGGAGGCTGCCTTTCTCGGCCAGCAGGTGCTGGTGATGGCGGCGCGTCCCGGGCGGGTGCGGGCGCTGGTGCCGGTGGATCTGCCGGAACCGCGTCACCTCGGCCTGCGGGAAACCCCGGCTTTCGTCGCGCTGGCGGCACAGTTGCGCACCGCGCTGGAGGGCTGCTGATGGACCTCGCCCTGACCGGGACGGCGCCGTCCGCCCTCCCTACGGCCGACGACGCGCATGCCGCCTGGCTGGCGGCCGCCCGCCGCGCCCGCTGGCGCCGCCGGCTGCTGCCGATCGCGGGTGCCGCGGCGCTGCTGCTGCTGTGGTGGGGGCTGATCGTCGGGCTGGAGGTGAAGCCCTTCATCGCGCCCTCGCCGGTGGTGGTGGTGCAGACGCTGGTGGCGAAGTGGGACGTGCTGCTGGCCAATCTCTGGCCCACGGCCATCGAGGCGGTGTTGGGCTTCGCCCTGGGCACGGCCTCGGCCATGGTGATCGCCACGGTGTTCGTGCACCGCAAGACCGTGGAGGAAGCCTTCTTCCCCATCGTGGTGCTGCTGAACTCCATCCCCGTGGTGGCCAAGGCGCCGATCCTGCTGCTGCTGCTGGGCGACGGCATGGCCCCCAAGATCGCCATCGCGGCACTGGTGTCCTTTTTCCCGACGCTGGTGAACGCGGTGCGGGGCCTGGAAAGCGTATCGCCGCAATCGATGGAGCTGATGCACGTCCTGTCTGCCACGCGGCGGGAGGTGTTCTTCAGGCTGCGGCTGCGCTCCGCGCTGCCCTTCCTGTTCTCGGCGCTGCGCATCGCTTCCTCCACCGCGGTGATCGGCGCCATCGTGGGCGAGTGGATCGGCTCGCAGGTCGGCATCGGGGCGCTGATCGTGCAGGCCACCTACAACTTCGACAGCGCCCTGCTCTACGCCACCATCATCTGCGGCTCCGCCCTGTCCATCGGCTTCTTCCTGGTCGTCGCCTGGCTGGAGCGGCTGACGCTGCGCGGCCTGCCGACGGCCCAGGCGCACTGAGGAAACATCCCATGACCGACTTCGTGACGCTGCCCGCGCGCGGCGTGCCCGTGGTGTCCCGCGCCGACGTGGTGGTGGTGGGCGGCGGGCCCGCCGGCTTCGCCGCCGCCGTCGCCGCGGCGCGCGAGGGCGCCAAGGTGGTGCTGGTGGAGCGCTACCCCTATCTCGGCGGCCTCGCCTCGGGCGGAATGGTGCTGGTGCTGGACGACCTGTGCAACGGCGCCGAGATCACCGTGCGCGGCCTCTGCCAGGAACTGACCGACCGCATGGTGGGGCTGCGGCTGGCGGTGTTCCCGCCGGAATCCGACCGCGGCCACGACCCGGCCATGTACCGCAAATGGGCGCGCTGGGGCCTGTTCGACTTTAACGTCCGCACCAAGCCGCACCCGATCTGCTACGCCGTGGCCTTCGACCCCGATGGCTGGAAGCGCGCCAGCGACGACATGGTGCGCGAAGCCGGGGTGGAGCTGCGGCTGCATTCCTGGTTCTCGCACACGTTGATGGAAGGCAACCGCGTCACCGGCGTGGTGGTCGAGAGCAAGTCCGGCCCGCAGGCGATCCTCGGCTCCGTGGTGATTGACGCCACCGGCGACCTGGACGTGGCGGCGGGTGCCGGCGCGCCCTTCCTGCACGGGCAGTATATGATGACCACGGTGTTCCGCCTCGGCGGCGTGGACACCGAAGAAGCCGAGCGCTTCGAATACGAGGAGCCGGAGGAGCACGCGCGGCGCGACATGGCGGTGCGCAAGCTGCTCGGCGGGTCCTGGGGTGTGTGGTGGATGAAGACGCCGCTGCCGGGGATCGTGTGGTGCAACTGCCCGCATATCACCGGGCTGGACGGGTTGCGGGTGGAGGACCTGACGGCAATGGAGTTCCGCGGCCGGCAGCACATCCATGCCGCGGTGGACTATGCCCGCGCCAACCTGCCGGGCTTCGCGAACTGCCACGTGGTGGACGTGGCGCCGCAGACCGGCGTGCGGCAAACGCGGCTGCTGGAAGGCGACTACGTTGTGACCAAGGAAGATATCCAGGACCGCGTCCACTTCCCCGACAGCGTGGCGCGCGGGCGGGACTACTACACGCCCTATCGCGCCCTGCTGCCGCGCGGGGTGGAGGGGCTGCTGGTGGCGGGGCGGCACTACTCCGCCACCTCCTCGGCGCAGAAGATTTCGCGCGAGATCCCGCCCTGCATGGCGATGGGCGAGGCTGCCGGCACCGCCGCCGCGATGGCCGTGTCCGCCGGGGTGACGCCGCGCGCGGTGGAGGTGCGCGCGCTGCAGGCGCGGCTGCGCGCGCGCGGTGCCGATCCCGGCGACGTGCCCTCGGCCAATGCGACGCGGGAGGCGGTGGCGGCATGAGCGCGCAGCAGCCGCTGTCGGGCATCAAGGTGCTCGACTTCACCCAGGTGATGCTGGGCCCCTGCGCCACGCAGATGCTGGGCGACTACGGCGCCGACGTGATCAAGGTGGAGCGCGTCGGCCAGGGCGACCTGTCGCGCTGGTCGCTGCCCGACGATCCCGGCGGCGCGCAGAACCCGATCTTCTGCGCCATGAACCGCAACAAGCGCTCCATCGCGCTGGACCTGAAGTCGCCGGCGGGGCTGGAGGTGGTGCACCGGCTGGCGGCGCAGGCCGACGTGGTGGTGAACAACTTCCGCGCCGGAGTAATGGAGCGGATGGGGCTGGGCTACGAGGCGCTGTCCAGGATCAACCCGCGCATCATCTTCGCCTTCGGCACCGGCTTCGGCACCGAGGGCCCCTACAGCCACAAGGGCGGCCAGGACATCCTGGCCCAGGCGATGACCGGGCTGATGGCGCGCAAATGCGCCCCCGAGGAGCCGACGCTGATCTATCCCACGGCGCTGGCCGATTATTCTGCGGGCATGCACCTGGTGCAGGGCGTGCTGCTGGCGCTGCTGCAGCGCGAGCGCACCGGGCACGGCCAGATGGTCTCCGTTTCGCTCTACGACAGCGTGCTGGCGATGCAGATGCAGGAAGCCGCGATGTGGCGGATGCGCGGCCAGGATTTTTCCTGGGGCGGCATGCCCTATACCGGCGTCTTCGACACCACCGACGGCGCCGTGGTGGTGGTGGGCGCCTTCAAGGCCAACCCGCTGCGCGAGATCTGCCTGGCGCTCGGCCTGGACGACCTGTCGGAAGACCCGCGCTTCCGCACCTTCACCCTGGCGCAGAGCAACCGCGCCGAGCTGCATGCGCTGCTGCGCGCCCGCTTCGCCGAGGGCAGCACCGCCCACTGGATCGAGCGGCTGGAAGGGCGCGACCTGCTCTGTTCGCCCGTGCGCTCGCTGCCCGAGGCGCTGGAATGCCCGCAAACCGCGGTCAACGGCATGCTGCTGGACGCGGAAGGGGCGGAAGGGCCGCTGGGACTGCTCGGCTCGCCCGTGCACCTGTCGGGCGACGCCTTCGCCCTGCGCCACCTGCCGCCCCACCTGGGCGAGGATGGTGAGGCGATCCTGCGCGAGCACGGCTATGACGCGGACGCCGTGGCAACGCTGAAGCGCGACGGGGTGCTGGCGTGAGCGTCCGGCTGGAGGTCGCGGAGCACGTCGCCCGCGTCACCCTGGACCGGCCGGAGGTGCTCAACGCCGTGGACGCCGCCACGGAGGCGGCGCTGGAAGTCATCTGGCAGCGCATCGAGGCCGACCGCGACATCCGCGCCGTGGTGCTGACCGGCGCCGGCGAGCGCGCCTTCTGCGCTGGCGCCGACATGAAGGGCGGCGGCAAGACCGGGCTGGAATACTGGGCGGAGCCGCGCCCCGGCGGCTTCGGCGGCATCGCGCTGCGCACCACGCTGGACGTGCCGGTGATCGCCCGCGTCAACGGCCACGCCCTGGGCGGCGGGCTGGAGATGCTGCTGGGCTGCGATATCGCGGTCGCGGCCGAGCATGCCGGCTTCGGCCTGCCGGAACCGCGCGTCGGCCGGCTGCCGCTGGATGGCGGCATGGTGCTGCTGCAACGCCAGGTCGGCTACCGCAATGCCATGGGCATGCTGCTGACCGGCCGCCGCGTCGGCGCGGCCGAGGCCCTGGCGATGGGGCTGGTGAACGAGGTGGTGCCGGCGGCGGAGCTGGACGCGGCGGTGGAGCGCTGGCTGGCGCAGGTGCTGGCCTGCGCGCCGCTGTCGTTGCGGGCGGTCAAGCAGGCCGTGCGCCGCACCGCCCAGCTCTCGCCGCCCGAAGCGCAGGCGCTGCGCCTGCCCGCCGTGATCGAATGCCTGGGCTCGGCCGACGGGGAGGAAGGGGTGCGCGCCTTCCGGGAGCGCCGCGCGCCTGCCTGGTCGGGGCGCTGACCGGGGGCGCGCTGCTTGCACGCCTCCGTCCTGCGCTACCTGCGCGAGGTCGCGCGCTGCGGCTCCGTGCGCAAGGCCGCAACGGCGCTGCGCGTCGCCTCCTCCGCGGTGAACCGGCAGATCCTCAAGCTGGAGGACGAGCTGGGCGTCCGCCTGTTCGACCGGCTGCCGGAGGGCATGCGCCTGACCCCGGCCGGCGAGGTGCTGCTGCGCCACGTTCGCGACACGCTGCACGACTACGACCGGCTGGTGGCCGAGATCGACGGGCTGCGCGGCATCCGCACCGGCCATGTCCGCATCGCCGCGCTGGACAGCCTGTTGCTGGACCTGCTGCCCGGGGCGCTGGAACGCTTCGTCGCCGCCTATCCGGCCGTGACCTTTTCCGTGGTCTCGGCCTCGCCCTCGGACGTGTTCCGGCAGGTTCAGGCGGCGGAGGCGGATCTCGGCCTGACCTTCGTGGCACCGGCCGGGCCGGCGCTGCAATCCGTGGTCAGCGTGCCCGCGCCGATCGGCGCGATCATGACGGCCTCGCATCCCCTGGCCGGGCGCAAGCGGCTCGGCTTCGAGGAACTGCTGCTCTTTCCCGCGCTGATCCAGCGTGACAACCTGCCCGCGCCCTCCTTCGTGGATGACGACTACGCGGCCTTCCGGGCCGCCGTGCAGGTCCGCTTCGCCTCCAACGAGATCGCCTTCATCAAGCGGCTGCTGCGCTCCGGCCTCGGGGTGGGCTTCTACACGCGCTTCGCCTTTCTGGCCGAACTCGCGGCCGGCGAGATGGTCTGGGTGCCGCTCGCCTCGCCGCGGCTGGCGGAACAGCACATCGGGCTGTTCGTGCCGACGCAGCGCAGCCTTTCCCCCGCCGGCAACGCCCTGGTGGGCGAGCTGGCCAAGTGGCTGGAGGCGCTGTGACGCACCCCGACCCCATCCTGATCGACGGCGCCCTGCTGCCGCGCGACGACGGCTCCGCCGCGCCCGCCTCCGTGCTGGTGGCGGAAGGCCGCGTCGCCGCCCTGGCCTGGGAAGAACAGGCGCGCCGGGACCTCGCCGCCCGCGCGGCGCAACGGGTGGCGGCCGAGGGCTGCTGGCTGCTGCCGGGGCTGGTGGACGCGCACGCGCATGGCTACGCCACCCTGCTGCGCGGCACCGAGAGCGCCCTGCCGCTGGAACTCTGGGCGCTGTTCACCACCGTGCACGGCCGGGCGCTGGATGCCGGCGCGCTGCAGGCGGCGATCCTGCTGGGCGCGGCCGAGCGGCTGCGCGGCGGGATCACCGCCACCGTGGACCACACGCCCTATGTCGCCCTGGCCGAAACCGCCCTGGCGGCGCACGAGGCTTCCGGCCTGCGGGTGGGCTACGCCGCCTTTCTCCAGGACATCAGCGACTACGACCTGCTGGGCGTCACCCTGCCGCCGGAGCTGGAGGCCATCGCCGGCGGGCCGCCGCCGCTGGACCCCGCCTATGCCGAACGCTTCGCCACCATCGTGCAGGCGGCGCGCGGCGGTTCCGGCCGGGTGGTGCCGATGCTCGGCCCCAACGCGCCGCAGCGCTGCTCGCCGGCGGCCTGGGCGCTGTGGCGCGCGCTGCGCGACCGGCACGGCGTGCCCGTGCACACCCACCTGCTGGAAACGCGCGCACAGGCGCGCATCGGCAACCGCTGGCCGGGCGGCACGGTGGCGGAGATGGCGCGGCAGGGCCTGCTCGCCCCAGGCCTGTCCCTGGCACACGGGGTCTGGACGGGCGAGGCGGAGCGGGAGTTGCTGGCCCGGCACGGCGCCGTGGTGGTGCACAACCCCGCCAGCAACATGATGCTTGGCAGCGGTGTGCTGCCCTTCGCCGCCTATCGCCGCGCCGGGGTGACGCTGGCGCTGGGCACGGACAGCAGCAACACCGCCGGGCGGCACGACCTGTTCGAGGCGATGCGCCTGGCGCTGATGCTGCACCGCTCGCCCGGCAGCGACCCGGCGGAATGGCCGCGCGGCGCGGAGGTGCTGGCCATGGCGACGCGAAACGGCGCGCGCGTGCTGGGGCTGGAGCGGGAGCTCGGGCGCGTGGCACCGGGGCAGTTCGCCGACCTCGTGCTGCTGCGGCGCGACGCGGCCGGCACGACCATGGCGGTGGAAAGCGCCGAAGGGCTCGCGCTGCATGGCGGGGCGGAAACGGTGGAGGCGGTGATGGTCGGCGGCCGCTGGCTGCTCCGCGACGGCGTCATCCTGGCCTTCGATGAAGCGGCGGCGCTGCGGGCTGCCCGGGATGCGCGGGAGATGCTGCGGGAGCGGCTGCGAACGGGCGACGAGGTCGTGCGCCGTGCCCTGCCCGGGATAGCAGCGGCTCTGGCAACCCAGGGGTTCTAGCGAGCACCGGCGAATCCGCGCGGTCTTGCCGCCCTGTTGCGCAGGACCGGGGGGACCAGGGCGCCGCCGGCAGAATCGGCCAGGGGGGAGAACGCGGTCATGGCCCCGGGCGAGTGGGGTGGAAACAAGGCCATGGCGGCGCGGCTCCCATCAGGCAAGGTTTCGCGAGATTTGGGCGTCGCGGCGAACCACCGTGGCGGCGGCCACGTTTTCCCGGCGTGAACCGCATCGTCGCGGCAATGCGCGGGGAACGGCGCCCGGCCCCATCCGGAGGGGGCGCCCGCCGCGCGAGCCAGCCGAACCGGAGGAAGAAGCGCCATGGCCGATCCTGGCATCCTCGAACGGAGCCGAACCGCGGGAACCGAGGAAGCGCTGCGCGCCCTGCACCCCGCCGGCGAGCCCCTGCCGCCGCCCGAGCAGGAGGAGGCTTTCGGGAATTGCTTCGACCGCTTCGGCGAAGCCCGCGTGGTGCTGCTGGGCGAGGCCACGCACGGCACCGCCGAGTTCTACCGGGCGCGGGCCGCCATCACCCGCCGGCTGATCGAGCGGCACGGCTTCAGCATCGTGGCGGTGGAAGCGGACTGGCCGGATGCCGGGCGCATCGACCGCTACGTGCGCCACCGCGCGCCGGAGCCTTCGCCGGAAGCGGCCTTTGCGCGTTTCCCGAGCTGGATGTGGCGCAACCGCGAGGTGCTGCACTTCGTGGAGTGGCTGCGCCGCCACAACGAGGCCCGGCCGGAGCGTGAGCGGGCGGAGTTCCGCGGGCTGGACGTGTACAGCCTGGGCCAGTCCATCGGGGCCGTGCTGCGCTACCTCGAGGAGGTGGACCCGGAGGCCGCGCGCGTCGCGCGGAAGCGCTACGGTTGCCTGACGCCCTGGCAGGCCGAGCCCGAGCATTACGGCCGCGCCGTGCTGCACGGCGCCAGCCAGTCCTGCGAGGACGCGGCCATCGCGCAGCTGCGCGAGCTGCTGGACCACCGGGTGCAGTATCTCGGCCGTGACGGGGAGGGGTTCCTGGATGCGGCGCAGAACGCGCGCATCGTCCGCTCGGCCGAGGGGTATTACCGCGCCATGTACCGGGGCGGGGCGGAGTCCTGGAACCTGCGCGACCGGCACATGTTCGACACGTTGCGCGCCGTGCTGGAAGCGCGCGGGCCGGATGCCAAGGCCGTGGTCTGGGCGCACAACTCGCATATCGGCAATGCTTCCGCCACGGCGATGGGCTGGAGCGGCGAGTTCAACATCGGCGAGCTGTGCCGCACCGCCTTCGGGGCGGATGCGGCGCTGATCGGCTTCGGCACCGACCGCGGCACGGTGGCGGCGGCGGATGACTGGGACGGGCCGATGCGCGTCATGGAGGTGCTGCCCGCCCGCCCCGACAGCTACGAGCACCTGTTCCGCCGCGCCGGCCTGGCCCGCAGCCTGACGGATTTGCGCGGTCCCGGCCGTGCCGCCCTGCGCGAGGCACTGCTCGGCCCGCGCCTGGAACGCGCCATCGGCGTGATCTACCGGCCCGACACGGAGTTCTACAGCCACTACTTCGAGGCCGTGCTGCCCGAGCAGTTCGACGCGGTGGTCTGGTTCGAGCAGACCCAGGCCGTCACGCCGCTGGACACCGAACCCCCGCGGGGCATGCCGGACACCTATCCGTTCGGGATCTGAGCTTCCGGCCGGGGAGGGGAGAAGAGCCGCTCCCCTGGATCGCTCGCGGAGGAATGTTCCGTGCCTCCGAACCCATCAGCGCCCCGGCGAGGGAGAGCCGGCGCGGATGGCAGGCAGTGCACACGCTTGTTCCCCACCGGCGGAGTCGCGCCTCGCGGGGGCTCGGAGCCCTCCAGGGGAGGGAAGCGCCGGGGGCTGCATCGGGCCGGGGATGCCGGGGGGCGCCCGAAGCGCCCTGGGCCGGTTTGTTCGCACCGGTGGTGCGGGAACTGCGCCTTGCCGCCTCGCGGCCCAACCGGCGCGCACTCCCCAGGAACACCGCACCGCTGCTTGGGCCGCAGCAGCATCGCCGGCCGTGAGGTAGGTTGCCCGGGCGGCCGGGGACGGAATCGGTCTACAATCGAGACTTGTCCCGAGATCGCGTCCGGAGCTGGATCGAAGATGCATGCCTGAGCAACACACGCCGCTGATCGCCACGATCAGCGCCGGCCTCGTGCTGGCCTTCGCCTTTGGGCTGCTGGCCCAGCGCCTGCGCATCTCGCCCCTGGTGGGCTACCTGCTCGCCGGCGTCGCCGTGGGCCCCTTCACCCCCGGCTTCGTGGCCGATGCCGGCTTGGCCGGCGAGTTGAGCGAGATCGGCATCATCCTGCTGATGTTCGCCGTTGGCCTGCATTTCTCGCTTCACGACCTGATATCGGTGCGCCGGGTCGCCGTGCCGGGGGCGATCCTCAGGATCGTCGCCGGCACGCTCATGGGCATGGGGCTGGCTTGGCTGCTGGGCTGGGGCCCGGGGGCGGGTGTGGTGCTCGGCCTCGCCCTCTCGGTGGCCAGCACCGTGGTGCTCACGCGCGCGCTGGGCGAGCGGCGGCTGATGGACACCGATCGCGGCCGCATCGCCGTGGGTTGGGTCGTGGTGGAGGACCTCGTGATGATCCTGGCGCTGGTGCTGCTGCCCGCGCTGGGGCAGGCCACCGCCGGCGGGGCCGTGTCGCTGTCCGACCTGGCGCTGACGCTGGGGATCACGGTGCTGAAGGTGGCCGCCTTCGTGGCGCTGATGCTGATCGGCGGCCGGCGGGTGATCCCCTGGATCATGCACTACGTCGCCCATACCGGCTCGCGCGAGCTGTTCCGCCTGGCCGTCTATGCCCTGGCGCTGGGGGTGGCCTTCGGGGCGGCGCAGCTCTTCGACGTGTCCTTCGCGCTGGGCGCCTTCTTTGCGGGCATGGTGATGGCCGAGAGCCAGCTGAGCCAGCGCGCGGCCGAGGAAGCGCTGCCGCTGCGCGACGCCTTCGCGGTGCTGTTCTTCGTGTCGGTGGGCATGCTGTTCGACCCGGCGGTGCTGGTGCGCGATCCCTGGGCGGTGCTGGGCACGCTGGCCATCATCGTGCTGGGCAAGTCGGCCGTGGCCTGGGTCATCGTGCGGCTGCTCGGGCATTCGCAGGCCACGGCGCTGAGCATCGCCACCGCGCTGGCGCAGATCGGGGAGTTCTCGTTCATCCTGGTGGGGCTGGGCGTCTCGATGCGGCTGCTGCCGCCCGAGGGGCGCGACCTCGTGCTGGCGGGGGCGATCCTGAGCATCCTGCTCAACCCCTTCCTGTTCGCCCTGGTGGAAACGCGCAATGCCCGGCGCGCAGCGCGGCGGGCCGCCATCCCTGTGGCGCCGACGGCTGGCCCCGCCCCGGTGGAGGAGCCCGACATCGCGCCCGTGCCGGCCACCACGCGCCTGACCGGGCATGACGTCCTGGTCGGCTACGGCCGCGTCGGCGCGCTGGTGGGGCCGGAACTGTCCGGAACCGGCCGGCCTTTGCTGGTGCTGGACGACCGCCCCGCGGCGCTGGAAGCGGCGCGGCGGGACGGCTGCGAGGTGCTGCAGGGCAACGCCGCCGATCCGCGGGTGCTGGCCGCCGCCAACCTGCCCGCGGCGCACCGGCTCTTCGTCACGGTGCCGGAAGCCTTCGAGGCCGGGCAGGTGGTGGAACAGGCCCGCGCGCTGAACCCGGGGCTGGAGATCGTGGCGCGGGCGCACACGGATGGCGCGGTGGAGCACCTGACCCGGCTCGGTTCCACCCTGACCATCATGGGCGAGCGCGAGATCGCCCGGCGCATGGTGCAGGCGGCGCGCGACCCCGCCGGGGCGCTGGCGCATGGCGCGTCCTTCGATGCGGCCCAGGGCAGCCCGGTCGCCGTTGCGGCGGTGTCGCTGTCCTAGCCGGCCGCGGCGAGAGGCACGGCCCGCGGCGTGCTGCCGGTCGGGACGGGCGGTGACGCTGCGGGGGTGAGACGGCGGGGCCGCGTGCGTCCGCCATGCCGACCCCGGGCACCGCCTCAACTCCGCGTGTCAGGGCCCCGGTCAGCGGGCCGGGCGGGGCTGGCCGAGATGCCGCGGCGGGGAACGGCCACATATGCCGTCCCTGATCCAGGATGGCATGAGGGAAAGCGCAGCATGGCGGACACCGGGTTCCACGTGTTCGACGAAACGCTGGTGTCCACGGTTGCGTGGCTCGACGAGGTCGAGGCCGCGCTGGGAGCGGACCGGCAAGCGGCGTGGCACGCGCTGGGCGCGGTGCTGCGGACGCTGCGCGACCGGGTGCCGGTCGGCCTCGCCGCGCATCTCGGCGCGCAGCTGCCGCTGCTGCTGCGCGGCGCCTATTACGAGGCCTGGCACCCGACCCAGCCGCCCGAGCGCATGCGGTCGCTGGGCGCCTTCGCGGAACGCATCCGTGCGGAGCTGCCCGAAAACAGCCCGGTGGAGCCGGGCGAGGCTATGCGGGCGGTGTTTCGCGTGATCGCCCACCGTGTCGATCCCGGCCAAGTCACCAAGCTGGTGGACGTGCTGCCGGACGAGCTGCGGGAGGTGTGGCGCGAGGTGGCGGTGGTTCGCAGCAAGCTCGCCGACGCGGCGGGCGCGGAGAATGGCGCGCCCTGAGGCGCGGCGCCGGTCCGGGGAAACGCGGCGGGTGGCGCGGGCACGCCGGTGGCGCGCGCTGCCCCGCGGGGCGCTTCGCCAAACAGCCGCTGTGCCTGGTGCGGCGCAACGCCCCTCGCCGGGGAGGGGGCTAGGCTGCGCCGGGCAATCAGGCTATGGACCCGCGCGTCCTCGCAGGCCGCCGTTTTTTTCCGCTCCCGCCGCAAGGTTCCGGGGCGGGGGCACGGGTTGGCAGGCGGGACGCTTGGGGTTACTAGCACTCGGCCTCCTGTCCCGTTCGTCTAGAGGCCTAGGACACCAGCCTTTCACGCTGGGTACACGGGTTCGAATCCCGTACGGGACGCCATAGGCCATTCCGCCACTGCGACCTTCCGCGCCGTCCCGAAGCGCTGGGACGGCTGGATCACCCCTGCCGCAATCCGGCCCATCAGCCCTGCGAACCGCCCGCTTTCCGCCAGCCTGTGCTTCGGCGGTGGCAGCCGCGCGCGGCCCGGCCCGCGCCGCCGCCCGGTTCAGGAGCGGCCGGGATCCTTTGCCTCGGCCAGGGGGGCGAGCAGCCGGTCGAGCGAGCGCCGCACCACGCCGTAGCACTCGCAGGACGCGCTCTCGAGCCCCGCACGGTCGGTGATGGTGATGCGGCCCCGTTCGTAGCGGATCAGCCCCGCCTTCTGCAGGATGCCGGCCGCCACAGTGACGCCCGCGCGGCGCAGCCCCAGCATCATCGCCAGCAGCTCGTGGGTCATCGGGAACTCGTCGCCCTGCGAGCGGTCATGCGCGATCAGCAGCCAGCGGGCCAGGCGCTGCTCGGTGTAGTGGCGGCCGTTGCAGGCGGCGGTGCGGGCGACCTGGCCGTGGTGCACCAGCGCGTAGCGCAGCAGCAGCAGGCGCAGCGCCGGGTCTTGCTCCATCTCCTCCCACAAGGCGGCCGCGCCGATGCACAGGGCGGTGCCGGGGTTCTGCACCATGGCCTCCAGGTCGTCGTGGTCGGCGCCCAGGATCACCGGCAGCCCGACCACGCCTTCATGGCCGATCACGCCGACCTCGGCGCCGTCGCCGTCTTCCAGCGTGGCGATCATGGAAACCCAGGCGGTCTCGGGAAAGTACACGGTGGTGATGGGCCGTCCCGGCAGGTGCAGGACCTGGCGGAGGTGAAGCTCCACCCGGGTGAGTCGCGGCAAAAGGCGGTGGAGGCTTTCGGCGGGCAGGGCGGAAAGAAGACGGCTGCGCGAAGCAGCTTCGGAGGGAGCAGTGTGGGCCACAAGGCGATCCGGCGACGGGTATCGGCGGGACCACGCTGCTCTCCCAGCCGTCCATGCCGAACTGCGATCCGGACGGTGGGAACCGTATGGCGCGCAGGGGATTCGAGGTCGGTACGCAAAAGCACATTCGTCGGGGATGCAGGCGCGCGGATGGCGAGCATCGAGGGCCGCGGGCCCTGGCGGCGGGGGTTGAACCGGGGCTGGGACGGTGCGTCCTGCCGTGGCGGCGGGACGCACCGTGCCGCTTCAGCGGGCGGGGTGGTCCGGCATCCGGCCGTCGTCGTCCTTTGCGGGATCGGCGCCGTCCTTGCCGGAGCCGTAGCCTTCCTCCGTGCGCTCCATCGACTCCTCCGCCGGCTGCTCCGGCGCGTCCTTGGCCTTGCCGGGTTCCTTGTCCCAGCTCTGCTCGGTTTTGCGGGACGCCTCGCTCCAGTCGCCGGCCAGGGGCCTCGGTTTGTCGCTCACGCTTCGCTTCTCCTCCGTGGCAGTTCATCGTCCGGAACGGCGCGGGCCCCGGGCAAGCCCGGCACCCGCGCTGCAGGTGGCCACGATGGCGCCATCCGCATAACCGTCGATTCCGGCGGTGCCGGGTGCCGCGCCGGGGCCGCGCTGGCGGACCGGGCCTGCGGATCACCCACGGCGCGGGATCGGCGACCTGCTGGCAACGGCTGGCGGGGCGGCGGGCTGCGCGGGGGGGCGGGCAAAATCGGGTGGCCGGGGAGGGGGCGATGCCTCGGTGCCAGCCGGGGCGCCGGTCGCGGCGGGGCCGTGCCGCTGCCGCGTTGCCCGGCCGACGGCCCTGGCCGGGGGTGTGCCGTGCCGCGGCGCCACCCCGGCACTGGCAGTTCTTGCAGGAACGTCGCGCGGGGGCGGCCGGGCGGTGGCCGCCTTCTCCGGACCGGGGCGAGCCTCTACATGCGCGGGATCGAACAAGGGGTTTCTGCATGACCGTCCAGGCGAATTTCCGCACCGCCGAGCATCCCATCAACCCGCTCTTCCTGGAGCGCTGGTCGCCGCGCGCCTTCACGGATGAGGCGATCCCGGAAGCGGAGCTGCTGACGATCCTTGAGGCGGCGCACTGGGCGCCTTCCTCCTACAACTCGCAGCCCTGGCGCTTTCTGTATGCCCGCCGCGGCACGCCGAGCTGGGACAGGTTCCTGGGGCTGCTGAACGAGTTCAACCAGTCTTGGGCCAAGAACGCCGCGGCACTGGTGATCATCGTGTCCAACTCGCTGATGCTGACGCCCGGGGCCGAGAAGCCGGTGCCGTCGCACAGCCATTCCTTCGATGCCGGCGCTGCCTGGGGCAGCATGGCGCTGCAGGCGACGCTGCTGGGCTGGCAGGCGCACGGCATGGTCGGCTTCGACCTCGACCGCGCCTTTGCCGAGCTGAACGTGCCGCAGGGCTACCGGGTGGAAGCCGCCATCGCCATCGGCCGCCAGGGCGACAAGTCGCTGCTGCCCGAGCGCATGGCCGCCCGCGAGGTGCCCAGCACCCGCAAGCCCCTGGCCGAGGTGGTGCTGGAGGGCGGCTTCCCCGCCGCCTGAAGGCGGTGCCGGGGCGAGGCTTCGCCCCGCATCGCGGCCGCGGGCGGCAGCGGCCCGCGGCGCCCGCCGGCCCGGTGGCGGCCGGCGGTGGCGCGCCGCGCGCCGGCCGGATGAGGGCCGGCGGCGGCGCGGCGCGTCAGGGCAGCAGCTTGGTGGCGGCCCGCAGCGCGGCGCAGAAGCGGTTCTGCCCGCGCATCAGTTCCACGGCCGCCGGCTTGCGCAGCGCTTCCGCCATCTCCGGCATCTCCGCCGCCACCGCCAGGGTGGGCAGCGGCGGCACGGTGTAGGCCGGGTCGTGGGTGAAGCGCGGCTCGCGCGTGTAGTTCAGCGGCACCAGGATGCGCGACAGCGCCTGCACCGCCTCGTTGCGCGCGGCCGTCGGCGCGCTGTCCAGCCGGCCCAGCGCGGCGCGCAGCGTTTGCACCGCCTCGCGCGACGGCGACAGGTCGGCCATGCCCTTGGACGCGGCCTCGTAATTGTTGATGGTGGTGTCGAACTCGTCGCAGGTCGCGGTCCAGTTGAAGGGCAGAACCTCGGCATTGGCGACGCGCAGCACGGACAGCAGGTAGATCTTCATGTCCGTCATCAGCACGTCGGGATCGGCGATCTCCAGCGTGTCGTTTTCCGTGTGCCAGGCGATGTTGGCGCCGCAGCCGGACACGTCGTAGTAGTTCTTCTCGTGCCGCAGCGCTTCCGGCATCGTGCTGGACAGCATGAAGAAGCTGGGCAGGCCGATGTTGTTGAAGGAATAGTCGCCGGCCTGCGGCGGCCGCAGCGTCTTGATGTCGGCGTCGGGCTTGATGTCGCGGATCGCCCCGGCCGCGATCTCCGCACTTTCCGAGAAGGCGCGCGTGTCGTGGTAGGAAGTCGCCCAGCGGCAGCCAGGGCTGTCGCAGTTGATCTGCGCCAGGCAGTTCTCGTCGAGGTCCTGGGCGAAGGCGTCGGTGAACCAGGTGGAGCCGGCGTAGCGGCCGGTGGAATGGCCGGGCCACCAGGCGATGCGCACGCTGCGCTTCAGCTGGTCGCGCTTGCTCCACAGCACCCGGGCCAGTTCCAGCATGCAGGCGTCGCCGGTGGCGTTGTCGCCCACGCCGACATCCCAGCTGTCGTAGTGGCCGTGCAGCATCACGAACTTCTCCGGCTCCTCCGTGCCGGGGATGGTGGCGACGGGGATCTTCTGCGGGAACCAGCCTTCCTCCATCACCGTGCGGATGGTGGCCTCGCCGCCGCGCTCGGCCAGCGCCATCAGCTTCTGGCCGTCGGGGTTGTTCACCGCCACCACGGGGATCTTGGGCTTGCGCGGCAGGTCGTGCAGGTCCGGGCTGCCCCAGATGGTGGTGCAGGTGCCCCAGTGGATGTCGATCCCCGGGTTCACCGCGATCAGGCCGACGCCGCCCCATTCCTCGATCAGGCTGGTGAGGGCCGGGTTCCCGAAGCCCTGCATCACCACGATCTTGCCGCCGACCTTTTCCCGGACTTCCTCCACCGACTTGATGGAGCCGCCGAACAGCGTGCCGATGTCGCGGTTATAGGAGCGCAGCGCCTTGGGGTTGGCCACCAGCTTCACCAGCGGCGCGGTGCGGCCTTCCGGCACGGACAGCGCGGAGGAGGGCGGCTTGGCGCGGAAGGTGGTGCCCTCGGCCGTCACGGACGCGTCGTGCGGCACGGACAGGCAGATCTCGGGCTGGTGCACCTCCACCGGCACGCCGTGGCGGCGCAGCCGCTCCACGATCATCTCGGCCGCGGCGTTCACGTCGTCGGGCTTCCAGCGCGGCGTGCCCGCGAAGGTGGTCACGAGATCCCAGGGCGCGTCGAGCGACACGGCATCGAGGAAAGTCTGTTCGGCAGGCGAGATGGGCATGGCGCGTGGGTTCCGGGATCTGTGCGGCGCGGGATGCCAGCACCGCATCGCCGCGCTGGCAAGGCGCATCCGGCAGGTTGACGAGGGCATGGAATATGCTTGCATCCTGTCCGGACCAGTTTCCCGGGAACCTTCCGATGCACCGACGCCACCTGTTGCTCGCGGCCACTGCGCTGGTCGCGGTGCCTCGCCTGGAAGCACATGCGCAAGGGCAGGGCGACCCGATCCGGCCGATCGTGCTGATCACCCGGCCGCAGGCGGCGGCGCCCGCGCCCTATCAGGCGGCGGAGCTGATCGCGCAGGAATGGCGCAAGCTGGGGTTGCAGGTGGACCTGCGCCCGCTGCCGCAGCAGCAGCTGACCCAGGTGGTCTGGTACGAGCGGCAGCGCTGGGATGCCACCATGTGGCAGATGGTCGGCCGCCCCGAGCGCGGCGACCCGGACGAGATGGTCTACAACCTGCTCCATTCCGCCAACATCGCCACCGGCTACAACTTCGTCGGCTACAACAACCCCGACTACGACCGCCTGGCCGAGGCGCAGCGCGCCGAGATGGACCAGAACCGCCGGCGCGAGCTGGTGCGCGAGGTGCAGGAGCGGGTGAACCAGGACCAGCCCTACGCCTTCCTGGTGCACCCCACCAACCTGCAGGCCTTCAACAAGCAGGTCTTCCGCGAGGACAGCGCGGTGATGCAGGCGGGGCTGGGCATCCGCAACTTCTGGAACTGGATCAGCCTGACGCCCACCGGCCGGCAGCGCGACATCATCGTGAACAGCACCGACCCGATCAAGGCGGTGCACCCGCTCTATATCGGTGGTGGGCCGGATTCCTGGGTCAACGAGCTGGTCTGGGACCGGCTGATGCGTGTGGGCACCGACGGGTTGCCGCAGCCCTGGGCGGCCGAGCGCGTGACGCAGGTGGACCCCACCACCATCGACTGCGTGATCCGCCAGGGCATGACCTTCCACGACGGCAGCCCGGTGACGCTGGAGGACGTGGTGTATTCCTTCCAGGCGCCGGGGATGGGCGACGAGGCGCCCATGTACAAGCCCTTCGTGGCCAACATCGCCAACGTCGCGGCGACCGATGGCAACACGGTGCGCTTCACCCTCAAGCGCCCCGACGCGGCCTTCCACATCGCCGTGCTGGCCAAGCTGAACATCATCCCCAAGAAGCTCTGGGACCCGGTGATGCAGCAATACCTGAACCAGCCGCAGAACCTGGAATCCTACGTGGACGAGAAGGCGATCGGTTCCGGTCCCTTCAAGTTCGTCCGCCACCGTCCCAACGAGGAGGTGGTGCTGGAAGCCAACCCGAACCACTGGTCCAAGCCCAAGGCGGACCGCTGGATCATGCGCATCATCACCAACATCGAGGCGACGCTGGGCGCCTTCCGCCGCGGCGAGATCAACGTGATTGCCGACTACTTCGGTGACCCCGAGCTGCTGAAGGATATGGCCAAGAGCCTGCCCAACATGATGGCGGTGCGTGAGGAAGTGGACATCGGCTTCCAGTTCATCGGCTTCAACCTGCGCCGCCCGCCCTTCTCCGACCCCGCCTTCCGCCGGGCGCTGTCGGCCGCGGTGAACCGCGAGATGATGGCGGGCGCGGCCTGGAACGGGCAGGCGGTGCCGGCCAACTCCTTGGTCTCTCCGGCGCTCAAGGTCTGGCACGACGAGGGCATCGAGAACCGCGTGCCCGGCGGCAACCTCGACGGCGCCAAGCGCATCCTGCAGGAAGCCGGCTACCGGGTGGTGGGGGGCAAGCTCTGCTACCCTGCCGGGGTGCGGGAGACCACGCCCGCCTACCAATGATCAGCCTGCTTCTCAGGCGCCTCGGCCACGCGCTCTTCGTGCTCTGGGCCGTGGCCAGCCTGACCTTCGTGCTGTTCCGGATGATGCCGGGCGACCCGACGCTGAACTTCCTGTCGGAAAGCTTCAGCGAGGAGATGCGCGCCTCGCTGCTGCGCGCCTTCGGCCTGGATCGCCCGCTGCACGAGCAGTACCTGCTCTACCTCGGCAACCTGCTGCAGGGCGACTTCGGCGTGTCCTTCCTGCAGAAGCGGCCGGTGCTGGACCTGCTGCTGGAAGCCCTGCCCAATACGGTGATGCTGACCGTGTCGGCGCTGATCGTGGCCTACGCCTTCGGCATCGTGGCGGGCGCCTTCCTGGCCTTCGCCCGCGGCACGCTGGTGGAGGGCATCGCCATCCCGGCGGCGCTGATGACGCGGGCCGCGCCGGAATTCTGGCTGGGCATGATCCTGCTGGCCTGGCTCTCCTTCGGCTGGGGCATCTTCCCCTCCGGCGGCGCCAACGAGGCGGGGGCCGAGTTCTCCTCCGAGGCCGCGCGCCTCTTCTCCGCCGACTTCCTGTGGCACCTCGTGCTGCCGGCGGCGACGCTGGCGCTGTACCTCCAGGGCCTGCCGCTGCTGCTGATGCGCGCCACCATGCTGGAGGTGCTGAACGACGAATTCATCGTGATGGCCCGCATGAAGGGCCTGTCGCGCTGGGCCATCGTGATGCGTCACGCCGCGCGCAACGCGCTGCTGCCGGTGGCCACCGCCTTCGCGCTGGGCCTCGGCTCCTCCTTCGGCGGCAACGTGGTGGTGGAGCAGGTCTTCTCCTGGCCCGGCCTCGGCCGCCTGCTGGTGGGCGCGGTGCAGGGCGCCGACTATCCGCTGGCGCAGGGGGCCTTTATCCTGATCGCCTTCGTGCTGGTGGTGATGAACACGGTGGCCGACCTGCTCTACGCCTGGCTCGACCCGAGGGTGTCCGTCGGTGCCAAGCGATAACGCCGTGCCCGCGGCCCTGGCCTCCCGGCCCGGCCGCCTGTCCACCCTGGCGCGCGGCGCGCGCGCCGCGGGCGGCTTCCTGCGCGGCCAGCCCTTCGCGCTGGTGGGGCTGCTGATCTACGTGATCTTCGTGGTGGTGGCGATCTTCGCCGACCAGATCGCGCCGCACGACCCGCGGCAGATCCTGTTCACCGGCGCCTACCGCGTGGCCCGCTACCTGCCGGCCTCGGCCGAGCACCTGCTGGGCACCACCGGCGGCGGCCGGGACATCTTCTCGCAGCTGGTCTACGGCACGCGCTCGGCGCTGCTGGTGGGCGTCACCGCCGCCGTCTGCGTGGTGGCGCTGGGTACGCTGATGGGGCTGCTGGCCGGCTACCTCGGCGGCAAGGTGGACGCGATGGTGATGCGGGTGGCCGACGTGGTGCTGGGCCTGCCCTTCCTGCCCTTCGTGCTGGTGGTCTCAGCGCTGACGCATCCCGGCACCGACACGCTGGTGGCCTCCGTGGCGCTGCTGCTCTGGCCCAACACCGCGCGCGTCATCCGCGCCCAGGTGCTGAGCTTGCGCGAGCGCGGCTGGGTGGAGGCGGCGCGGGTCACGGGCTGCTCGCCCGCGCGCATCATCTTCGTGCACATCGCGCCGCAGGTGGCGCCGCTGGCCGCGCTCTACGGCTCCATCGCCGTGGGCTGGGCGATCCTGACGGAGGCTTCCGCTTCCTTCCTGGGCTTCGGCGATCCCACGGCGGTGTCCTGGGGGCTGATGCTGCAGGATGCCTTCGCCAATCAGGCGCTGTCGCGCGGCGCCTGGAACTGGTTCGTGCCGCCGGGCGCCTGCATCGTGCTGCTGGTGCTGGCGGGCTTCCTGGTGGGCCGCGGGTCGGAGAAGCTGCTGTTCCCGAAGCTGGGGGATTGATGGACGCCCTGCTCTCCGTCCGCGATCTCGCGGTGCACTACGCGACCTCCGCTGGCCCGGTGCGTGCCGTGGACGGCGCCTCCTTCGACGTGCCGGCCGGCAGCATCGTCGGTCTGGTGGGGGAAAGCGGCTGCGGCAAGTCCACCCTCGGCCGGGCGCTGATGGGCGTGATGCCGCGCGCCGCCCGCATCGCCGGCGGCTCCGCGGTGTTCGAGGGGCGCGACCTGGTGGGACGCTCGGCCGCCGAACGCCGAGCGCTGCTGTGGCGGCGGCTGGCCTTCGTGCCGCAGACCGCGATGAACGCGCTGGACCCCGTGCAGCGCGTCGGCGCCCAGCTGATGGAGGTGCTGGTGGAGCGCGGCGGCCTGTCGCGCCGCGCCGCCACGGCGCGGGCGGCGGAGCTGTTCTCCCTGGTGGGGCTGGACGCGCGGCGCCTGTCGGACTGGCCGCACCAGTTCTCGGGGGGCATGCGGCAGCGCGCCTCCATCGCGCTGGCCCTGGCGCTGGAACCGGCGCTGGTGATCGCCGATGAGCCGGTGACGGCGCTGGACGTGATCGTGCAGCGGCAGATCCTGGACGTGCTGAAGGGGCTGCAGTCGCGCCTGGGCCTGGCGATGATCCTGGTGACACACGACGTCGCCGTGGTGGCCTACGCCTGCGACCGCGTGGTGGTGATGTATGCCGGCCGCGTGGTGGAGAGCGGCCCGGTGCGCGCCGTGCTGGAAGCGCCGCTGCACCCCTACACCATGGGGCTGATGAACGCCTTTCCCGACCTGGAACGCGCTGGCGGCGAGCTGGTGCCGATCGAGGGCTCGCCGCCCTCGCTGCTGAACCCGCCCTCCGGCTGCCGCTTCGCCCCGCGTTGCCCCTTCGCCGTCGCGAAATGCGCCGAGGACCCCGCCCTGGCCGAGATCGCCCCCGACCACCACGCGGCCTGCTGGCGCGCAGGGGAAGCGCCGGAACTGCGCGCCCGCGCCGGGGAGGCCGCGACGTGGGCCCGCTGATCGCCGCCAACGACCTGGTGAAGGCGTTTCCCGCCGCGCGCCGGGTGAAGGACGTGCTGCGCGGCCACCGGCCACTGGTGCGCGCGGTGAACGGCGTGTCGCTGTCGGTGGCGCCCGGCCGCGCCTTGGGCATCGTGGGCGAGAGCGGCTGCGGCAAGACCACCACCGCGCGGCTGCTGCTGCGGCTGGAGGAGCCGACCTCGGGTTCCGTGATCTTCGACGGGCAGGACGTGACGCCGCTGCGCGGGGCGGCGCTGCGGCCCTTCCGCGCGCGCGTGCAGCTGGTGTTCCAGAACCCCTTCGACGCGCTGAACCCGCGCTTCTCCATCCGCCGCACGCTGACGGAGCCGCTGCGCAACTTCGGCATCCCCGAGGCCGAGCACGCCGACCGCATCGCCGACGTGATGAACCGCGTGCGGCTGCTCCCGGCGGCCGCCTATCTCGACCGCCACCCGCACGAACTCTCCGGCGGGCAGTTGCAGCGCGTGGTGCTGGCCCGCGCGCTGGTGACGGGGCCGCGGGTGATCATCGCCGACGAGCCGGTGTCCATGCTGGACGTGTCGGTGCGCGCGGGGGTGCTGAACCTGCTGCGCGCCGCGAGAGACGAGCTGGACCTGGCGGCCATCTACATCAGCCACGACCTCGCGCTGATCCGCTACGTGTGCGAGGAAGTGGCGGTGATGTATCTCGGCCACGTGGTCGAGGAAGGGCCGACGGCGGAGGTCGTGGCCGCCCCCGCGCATCCCTATACCCGCGCCCTGGTGGCCGCCGTGCCGGTGCCGCGGGTGGAACAGGACCGCGGCGCGCTGCCGCTGCGCGGCGGGCTGCCGGACCAGTCCCACCAGCCCTCCGGCTGCGCCTTTCGCGACCGCTGCCCCCTGGCCTTCGACCGCTGCGCCACCGAGCCGCCGCTGCTGCGCTCGATCGCCCCCGGCCGCCGCGCCGCCTGCCACCTGGCCTGAGGAGGCCCGCCCCATGGACCAAGCCGTTCCCGCCATGCCGCTCGCGGGCCGCCTCTGCGACCCCGTGACGCTGGAGATCGTGCGCGGCGCCATCCGCGCCGCCCAGGCGGAGATGGAGGCGCTGATCGAGCGCACCGCCATGTCCGCCTTTATCCGCGAGAAGAAGGATTTCTACACCGCGCTGTTCGACGCCAATGGCGTGATGGCGGTGGGCGCCAACGTGCCGATCTTCGGCGACGTGGCGGGGCCGGTATTCCAGCACTTCCCGCCGGACGAGATGGTCGATGGCGACCTGTACTGGTACAATGACTGCTACGGTTCCCGCGGCGCCGTCAGCCATTCCAACGACCAAGTCTTCCTGGCGCCGGTTTTCCTGCACGGCGAGCGCGTGGCTTTCGTGATGGGCTGGGCGCATTTTGCCGATATCGGCGGGTTGCGCCCCGGCTCCATCAGCCCCGACGCCACGGACATCTTCCAGGAAGGCATCATCGTGCCGCCGACCAAGCTGATCGCGGCGGGCGTCACCAACACCGCGACGCTGAACATCTTCTACCGCAACTCCCGCTATCCCCGCATCGCGCAGGGCGACACCCGCGCGCTGATGGCCAGCGTGGAGCTGGGCGTGACGCGGATGCGCGAGATCGCCGCCCGCTTCGGCGCCGCGGTGCTGACCGACGCGCTGGCGCAGCTGTTTGCCCGCACGCGCGACACGGTGCGGGCGCGGCTGCGCGAAACCTTCGCCGTGGGAACCTACCGCTTCACCGACCGCATCGACGGCGACGGGCACGGCAACGGGCCGTTCCGGCTGCGCTTCGCCCTGACCCGCACGGAGGATGACCGCTTCATCCTGGACGCCACGGAAACCGACGACCAGTCGCCGGGGCCGGTGAACTTCCTGATGAACCCCGACGTGCCCGGCATGGCGCTGGGCCTGTATTTCCTAGGCGGCGATCCGAACCAGGTGGTCAATGCCGGCGGCCCGCGCTCGCTGGACGAGGTGCTGCTGCGCGAAGGATCGCTGCTGCAGCCGCGCTTCCCGGCGGCGCTGGGCATGCGCGGCCTGACCATGATGCGGATGCTGGCGACGCTGAACGGGCTGGTGTCCGTGGCGGGCGGCGAGGCACCCGCGGCACACGCGGCCTACGTCATCATGCTGCTGCGCGGCACCGTCAACGGGAAGCCCTTCCTGATGAGCGACGGTTTGGGCGTCGGCTACGGCGCGCGCGGCTTCGCCGACGGCATCGACGGCGTGTACTTCGTGGCCCAGGAAAACTACCCGGTGGAGTTCCTGGAACTGGAATACCCGATCCGCCTGCGCGCCTACGCGCTGAACCGCGACAGCGGCGGCCCCGGGCGCTTCCGCGGCGGCTGCGGCATCATCCGGGAATACGAGGTGCTGGCCGACGAGGCGGTGCTGGCGGTGCGCCTGGACGGCGTGGAGAACCCGCCCTGGGGCGCCGCCGGTGGCATGTCCGGCGGCCCCGGCCGCGTGCTGGTGAACCCCGGCACGCCGGGGGAACGCCTGCTGCGGCCGCTGTCGGACGGCAACCGGCTGGTGCGCGGCGACATCCTGCGCATCGAGACCGGCGGCGGGGGAGGGCGCGGCCACCCGCATGACCGCCCGCCCGAGGCGGTGCTCACCGACGTGCTGGGCGGGCTGGTCAGCGTCGAGGCTGCGGCCACGCATTACGGCGTGGCGATCCGCGACGGCGCAGTGGACGCTGCCGGTACCGAAGCGCTGCGCGCCACGCGCCCGGCCACCATGGAATTCCATCGCGGGGCCTACGCGCATGTCCTCGACTGACCTGTCCCGCCCGCTCTCGGTGGCCGTGGATATCGGCGGCACCTTCACCGACATCACCCTGCAGGACGACAGCAGCGGCCGCGCCTGGACCGCCAAGACGCCCTCCACGCCGCACGACCCGTCGGAAGCCTTCCTGACCGGGGTGCAGCTGGCGCTGGACGCGGCGGCCGGCGAGGCGGTGTCGGTGGGCCGCGTGCTGCACGGCACCACGGTCGCCACCAACCTGATCCTGGAAGGCAAGGGCGCCACCACCGCACTGGTGACCACGGAAGGCTTCCGGCACGTGCTGGAGATCGGCCGCCAGGACATCCCGCGCCGCGCCAACCTGCACGCCTGGATCAAGCCCGCGCGCCCCGTGCCGCCGTCGCGCGTGTTCGAGGTGCGGGAGCGGATCGCCGCCGACGGGTCCGAGCTGGTGCCGCTGGACGAGCACAGCGTGGCGCGCGCGGCGGAAGCGTGCCGCGCCGCGGGCGTGGCCGCCGTGGCGGTGTGCCTGCTGCACGCCTTCGCGGCGCCCGAGCACGAGCGCCGGGTGGCGGAGCTGCTGCGCGCGGCGCTGCCGGGGGTTGCCGTTACCGCGTCGTCCGACGTGCTGCCTGTCGTGCGGGAATACGAGCGCGGCCTGGCCACCATCCTGAACGCCCAGGTGATGCCGGCCGTGTCCACCTATGTCCGCCGGCTGGAGGAACGCCTGGACGGCGCCGGCATCGCGGCGCCGCTGCTGCTGATGAAGTCCAACGGCGGCGTGGCCGGCGCGGCCTCGATCCGCCGGGCGCCGGCCGTCACCGCCCTGTCCGGCCCGGCCGCCGGCGTGGTGGGCGCGCGCGCCGTGGCCGCAGCCGCGGGCTTCCCGGACGTGATCACCGTGGATATCGGCGGCACCAGCGCCGACATCTGCCTGATGAAGGGCGGCCAGGTCGGGCTGACGCAGAACGGCAAGGTCGGCGAGTGGCCGCTGCCGTTGCCGATGGTGGACATGGTGACCATCGGCGCCGGCGGCGGCTCGCTGGCGCGCGTCACCCGCGACGGCGCCCTGGCCGTGGGTCCCGAGAGCGCCGGCGCCGCCCCGGGCCCGGCCTGCTACGGCCGCGGCGGCACCCGCGCCACGGTGACGGACGCGCACGTCGTGCTGGGCCACCTGCCGCCGACGCTGCTGGGCGGCCGCATGCGGCTGGACGTGGAAGCCGCCGAGGATGCGGTGCGGCGCGAGGTGGCGGAGCCGCTGGGCCTGTCGCTGCATGCCGCGGCGCGCGGCATCCTGGCCATCGCGGATTCCAACATGGTGGGCGCGGTGCGCGTGGTGTCGGTGGAGCGCGGCCACGACCCGCGCGACTTCGCGCTGATCCCCTTCGGCGGCGCCGGGCCGCTGCACGGCTGCGCCCTGGCGGACCTGCTGGGCATCGGCACCGTGCTGGTGCCGCCCTCGCCGGGCGTGCTGTGCGCCCAGGGGCTGCTGGCCGCCGACCTGCGGGCGGAGTTCAGCCGCTCCGTGCTGGCCGGCGAGGCGGGCGATGCCGCCGCCATCACCGCGAGCTTCGCGGCGCTGGAGGAGGAAGCCAGCCGCTGGTTCGCCGAGGAGCAGGTGGCCCCCGCCGCCCGGCGCACCGATCCGGTGGTGCTGATGCGCTATGCCGGCCAGGGCGGCGAACTGCCGGTGCCCTGGGCCGGCGGCATCGAGGCCGCCGCCGCAGCCTTCAGCGCCGCGCATCGCGCCCTCTACGGCTTCGACCTGCCCGAGGGCATCCCGGAAATCGTCACGCTGCGGCTGGAAGCGGTGGGGCTGCTGCCGGACCCCGCGACCTCCGCGCTGCCGCCCGGCCGCGGCACCGTGCCCGCCGGCACCCATCGCGTCCACTTCGAGGGCGGCAGCCGCGACGCCGCCCTGTTCGACCGCGCCGCCCTGGGCGCCGGTGACCGCTTCGCCGGCCCGGCCATCGTTACCCAGCTGGACGCCACCACCCTGGTGCCGCCCGGCTGGACCGCCGAAGCCCACGCCTCCGGCGCCCTGATCCTGCGCCGCGACCCGGCAGCCTGATCCCGGCCGCGGCTGCGCTGCCAGGGTGGCGTTCGCAGTTGCCATGTGGGGCGATTGGTTCTGTGGGGTTTTGACGTTGGCCAGGGGCGCTGCCCCTGGACCCCGCCGGGGAGTTTAAACTCCCCGGACCCCACTTTGAGTGCCTCCGGCGGGGGCGGGATGGCCGACGGCAGCCATGATGGAATGCCCTGTCCAGCCCGCCCCCGCCGGAGGCACTCATGAGGTCGAGGAGCCTAAGCTCCTCGCGGGGGCTCCAAGGGGACAGAGCCCCCTTGGCCACGGCCGAACACCGAAGGCCACCCACCCCGCACAGAAATCGCGAAGGCTGCCCCGACCGCGCGGCGTGGCCGGGCCTGGGTCAGACGCCCGGGCTCTGACGCGGGGCGGTGGCGATGGCGCGCAGGCAGGCGGTTTCAGTGACGCGGCCGGTGCCGGCGGCGCGGGCGGCGGCCCAGCCCACGCGGGGGCCGCCGGCTTCGGCATAGAGCACGAGATCGAGGTGGCAGCCGCCGCCCTGGTAGAGCCAGACTTCCGCCGGGCCTTCCACCCGGCGAAAGGCCGGCGGGCCCAGCACGCGCAGCACGGTTTCGGGTGTTTGTCCCGTCAGAGCCGCCGCGTCGCGCGGCAGGCCGGCGAGGGCCTCCCGGCCCGGGGCCGCGGCGCGTTCGACGGGGGGCTCGCCCGGGGTAGGGGCGATGTTGCCGGGGGCGCCGCCGGTGGTGCGCGGGGCGACCCGGGCGGCGGTGGGGCGCAGGGCGGGATCGGCCGAGCGCGGTCCGGCCGGGGGGGCACCGCCCACCCCGGCGAGATCCGCGCGGTAGCTTTCCATCACCTGCGACAGCAGCGCCTGGGTATCGGCCAGCGGCGGCTCACGCGCCGCGCAGGCCGCCACCAGGGTGACGGCCGACAGGGCGGAAAGGTGCCGGACGGGCCGGGGAAGCGGTGCGGCGGCGAAGGGCCGCCTCACCGGTCAGGCTTCCGTGGCGTCGTGGTCGGGGTGGGGCGGAAAGGCCGGGGCGGGCTGGAAGCCGCCGGACGCGTTGTCCGACAGCATCTCCATGCGGCCCGACAGCTGGCCGCCTTCCTCCACCTGCAGGCGGCGGCAGCGGGCGACGCCCAGCACCCGGCCGGTGGCGCGGATGATCAGGTTGCCGCGGGCGGTGATGGTGCCGTCGAACACGCCGGCGACCTCGGCGTCCTCGACCTCGACCTCGCCCTTGAACACCCCGGCATGGGTGATCTGCAGTTCCTGGGCGTGGATCATCTGGCTTTCCACCGTGCCTTCCACCACCAGGCGCTCGGCATCGGCAACGGTGCCTTGCAGGCTGATGCCCTTGCCCACCACCAGGGTGCGGCGCTCGGCCGCCTGGCTGCGCGGCGCGGCGCCGGGCTGGGCACCGGCCAGCGGGACGGCATTGCCGCCCTGGGGACGCGCCGGGATGCCGGGCTGGCCGGAGGACAGGCCGGCGGGCAGGCCGGGCGCGGCGCTGGGCTTGGGCGGAAGGCTCATCGTGGAGTGATCCTTAGGGGCCGCGCCCGCCGTCGGGGCGGTGGGCCGGAACGGCGGTACGGACAGGTCCGGGTCGCGGGCCACGGGCACGGCGGCCGAGGGCGGTGCCTCGGCCGTGGGCGAAGCGGTTTCGTCCCGCTTGCGTCGAAAGACGGACATGGTGCGGCTCCCCCGGCAACCCCGTTGCAGCAGGCGCGCGGCGTAAACTGGCTGCCGGGCGCCGGTGCGGCGAGGCATGGTCCCCACCATGCCCCGCTGGCGGTTCGGGCTAACACGCTCCGGTGAACGGGCACAATTGTGGCGCCTGGGCACGGAACACTGTTGCCGAAAGGCCGCTGGCTGCGGCGGGCGGGCCGGGTGGCTCGGCCTGGGCGCGTTGCCGCGGGAGGCGGGGCGGGAGCGCGAGGGCCGGGCCGGAGGCCGGTGATGGAAAGTCGGAAGGCCGGACCGGAGCCCGGCGATAGAGAGCCGGGCAGGAGCACGGCGATGACGGCCGCAGGGCCGGGCAGGGGGGCAGCCCCGGAGGCCCGTCCCGGCCCGCCCCCCTGACGCGGGCGGTCGCGCCTGCTACGCCGCTGCTTTCCCGCCGGAGCGCGCTTCCCGCATGACCAACGCCCCCACCCTCGACATCCTCGGCATCGGCAACGCCATCGTCGACGTCATCGCCCGCGCCGAGGACGGCTTCCTGGAGCAGCGCGGCCTGGACCGCGGCGCCATGCGGCTGATCGACACGGCGGAGGCCGCGGCGCTGTACGACGCGATGGGGCCGGGGCTGGAAAGCGGCGGCGGCTCGGCCGCCAACACCTGCGCCGCCGCCGCCGCCCTGGGCGCGCGGGTGGGCTTCCTGGGCAAGGTCGCGGACGACGTGCTGGGGCGGGTCTTCGCGCACGACCTCAAGGCGATCGGCGTCCATTACCCCACGCCGCCGGCCAAGTCGGGCGCTCCCACCGCGCGGTCGCTGATCCTGGTGTCGCCCGACGGGCAGCGCACCATGAACACCTATCTCGGCGCCTGCGTCGGCTTCGGCGAGGCGGACCTGGACGAGGAGGCCGTGCGCTCGGCGGCGGTGACCTACCTGGAAGGCTACCTGTTCGACCCGCCGGCGGCGCAGGCGGCCTTCGTGCGGGCCGCCGGGATCGCCCGGGACGCAGGGCGGGAAGTCTCCATGACCCTGTCCGACCCTTTCTGCGTCGGCCGCCACCGCGACGCCTTCCGCGCCTTCGTGCGCGACCGCACCGACATCCTCTTCGCCAATGAGGCGGAGGTGCTGAGCCTCTACGGCGTCGCTACCTTCGCCGAAGCGCTGGAAGCGGTGCGGGCCGAGGTGCGCGTGGCCGCCCTGACCCGCTCGGAACAGGGCAGCGTGGTGGTGGCGGAGGGCGAGGTCTTCTACGTTCCCGCCGAGCCCGCGACGGTGGTGGACACCACCGGCGCCGGCGACGCCTATGCCGCCGGCTTCCTGGCCGCCCATGTGCGCGGCCTGCCGCCGGCCGAGCGCGGCCGCTGGGGCAGTGTGGCGGCGGCGGAGATCATCTCGCATTTCGGGGCGCGGCCGCAGTCCGACCTGCGCGCCCTGGTGGGGGCGGGCTGAGGCGGCGCGTTGCGGCCGGGCGCCAGGGGGCGCGGGCGGGAGTAGCGGGATCGTCAGGCCCGGGCGGGCCGGGGCGCGGCAACCTGGCGGGCGGGCGCCGGTTCCTGTTCTGCGCGCCGGCGTCCAGGCCGGCCCTCCGCCTTTCCCGGGAGACCAGACCATGGCCCGATCCTTCGCTGCCGCCCTGCTGCTCGCCACCTCCCTGCTGGCGGGCTGCGCCGGAAGCGGCGTCACGCCCGGCCGCTTCGCCGATACCCGCGTCGGCGATGCGGCGGATGGTCCGGTGGGGCCGGGCCCGGTGGCGCCCAACGCCAACAACTCGCACTGAGGGGGGCAGGACGGGGCGGACCGCCCGGCGGCTCGGGGGCCGGGTGCCCGGCGAAACCTGTCCGCCGCTGTTCTGTTCAGTTTTTTCCATGCCGGCCACCACAGCGCCGGGCCGGCCAGACGCAGGGATGAAGACTTGATGCCGAGGATTACCGCCACCCTCCTGGTCGTCGCGGCCCCCCTGCTGCTCTCGGCCTGCGGCACGCCCGGCATGCCGGTCCAGGCGCAGGCGCCCGCGGTGCGGCCTTCCAGCGCCCTGGTGCCCGGCACCGACCGCGACACCCCCATCGGCACCGCCACCACGCCCCGGGTCGGGCCCGGGCCGGTGGCGGCCCAGCGCGGGCGCAGCGGCGTGGCGGTGGATTACCGCTCCCCTGCCGAGGGCAACCCGGACTGAGGCACCGCCGCCGGGGCTGACAGGGGAGGAAGGGAGCCGGCGCAGGGATACCCGCGGCGCCCGGCAGCGTTGCAACCCTGTCCACCGCAGGGCGCGCTCGCATTTCCGCGCGCGAGCGCCTATGTGTGCGGCGCAACATGGCGCTGTCCGGGGTGACTCCGGTCTCGCGCACCCCCTCAGACCCGGACAGTCCCTATGGAACTTCGCAACGTCGCGATCATCGCGCACGTCGACCACGGCAAGACCACGCTCGTGGACAACCTCCTCAAGCAGGCCGGCGCCTTCCGTGCCAACCAGCACGTGGCCGAGCGCGCGCTCGACCGCAATGACCTGGAGCGCGAGCGCGGCATCACCATCCTGGCCAAGTCCACCGCGGTGGAATGGAAGGGCGTCAAGATCAACATCGTGGACACGCCCGGCCACGCCGATTTCGGCGGCGAGGTCGAGCGGATCCTGAGCATGGTGGACGGCGCCATCGTGCTCTGCGACGCAGCCGAAGGCCCGCTGCCGCAGACCAAGTTCGTGCTGACCAAGGCGCTGGCGCGCGGCCTGAAGCCGATCGTCGTGATCAACAAGGTCGACCGTCAGGACGCCCGCGCCGACGAGGTGCACAACGAGGTGTTCGACCTGTTCGCGGCGCTGGGCGCGACCGACGAGCAGCTGGATTTCCACACCATGTTCGCTTCCGGCCGGCAGGGCTGGGCGGACCTGACCATGGACGGGCCCCGCAAGGACCTGAGCCCGATGTTCGACCTGATCCTGAGCCACGTGCCGGCGCCCAAGGTCGAGCTGGACAAGCCCTTCGCCATGAACGCCTCCATCCTGGAGGCGGACAACTTCCTCGGCCGCATCCTGACCGGGCGCATCGAGCAGGGCATCGCCCGCACCAACATGCCGGTGCGCGTGCTGCGGCAGGACGGCACGATCGTGGAAACGGGCCGGCTGACCAAGCTGATGACCTTTTCCGGCCTGGACCGCGTCCCGGTCGATGAGGTGCAGGCGGGCGACATCTGCGCCATCGCCGGCCTGAGCGACGCCACCATCCCCGACACCATCGCCTCCCCCGAGGTGACGGAGCCGCTGCACGCCATCCCGGTCGATCCGCCCACCCTGAGCATGACCTTCCGCATCAACGACGGCCCGCTGGGCGGCCGTGAGGGCAAGAAGGTCACCTCGCGCCAGATCCGCGACCGGCTGTTCAAGGAAACCGAGGGCAACGTTGCCATCCGGGTCAAGGACTCGGAGGAGGCGGACAGCTTCGAGGTCGCCGGCCGCGGCGAGCTGCAGCTGGGCGTGCTGATCGAGCAGATGCGCCGCGAAGGCTTCGAGCTGACCATCGGCCGCCCGCGCGTGCTGACGCAGATCAACCCCGAGACCGGCGAGAAGGAGGAGCCTTTCGAGGAAGTCCTGATCGACGTGGACGAGGGCTATTCGGGCGTGGTCGTGGAGAAGATGTCCCTCCGCAAGGGCATGATGCAGGACATGCGGCCCTCGGGTGGCGGCAAGGTGCGCCTGACCTTCCACATCCCGTCGCGCGGGCTGATCGGCTACCACGGCGAGTTCATGACGGACACGCGGGGCACCGGCATGATGAACCGGCTCTTCCTGGGCTATCAGCCCTGGGCCGGGCCGATCGAGGGCCGGGTGAAGGGGTCGCTGATCTCCAATTCGGACGGCGAGGCGGTGCAGTATTCCCTGTTCGCCCTGCAGGAGCGCGGCGCGCTCTTCGTGGACCCCGGCGTGAAGGTCTACGTGGGCATGATCCTGGGCGAGCATTCGCGCGAGAACGATCTCGACGTGAACCCGATCAAGGAGAAGAAGCTCACCAACATCCGTGCCGCCGGCAAGGATGAGGCGCTGCTGCTGGTGCCGCCCCGCAAGATGAGCCTGGAGCAGGCCATCGCCTATATCGAGGAAGACGAGCTGGTGGAGGTGACGCCCTCCGCGGTGCGGCTGCGCAAGCGCTACCTCGACCCGCATGAGCGCAAGAAGCACGCCCGCCGCTCGGAGAGCGAGGCGGCCTGAGGGCTGCCGGCTGGCAGGCCCGCTCGCGGTCTGCCAGCCGGGTCTGCTTCGCCCTTCCACGCGCCGAATTTGGTTCCGGCCGCTGCTTCCGATTTGGGGGCAGCGGCCGGTTCCGTTTTGGGGCCTGGGAATTGGGGAGGGCTGCGCCCGCTGCCGGGCTCCGTGGGCCGGGGAAGGGCCGCAGGAGGGCTTCCTGAACGGTACGGCCGGGTGGGTGCCCGCGAGGCATTCCCCTGCGCCATGGTGGCCTGACTGCTGCGGTCAGGGCGGCCATGCGGTATGCGGGAAAGAACATGCCGTGGTGGGCTTGCCGGCTCGGCCCACGGGCGGTATGGAGCCCCCGCACGCCGCCGGGGATGGATCACCCGCCCCCAGCGGCGCGAGGCGCGTCGGAGCGTAGCTCAGCCTGGTAGAGCACTGTGTTCGGGACGCAGGGGCCGGAGGTTCGAATCCTCTCGCTCCGACCACCGCCTCGCCCTGGCCCGGATGGGCACAGGTCCGGCCGCAGCGGTCGGTTCGGCCTTCGTGGCAGTGCCGCGGTTCTCACACTTCCCAGCTGATGGTTCGGCCGGCAGCCTGGGCGTCGATCCAGCGCAGGGCCTCGGCCCGGCTGTTGAAGAAGCGGGCGTGGCACAGGCTGGGCTGGGCGTCCGGGTCATCCGGTTCCAGCGTCCAGATCGCCTGGAAATATTCGGCCGCGATTTCCACCACATTGGCTACGAATCGCATGGGGCGCTCCTTCCGGGGTTTCTTCTTGTGGGCGAAGTGTTGCTGAACCCTTTTCGGTTCAACAATCCCGCCGTCCTTCACGGAACTGCGCGTTTTCTTGCCGAAACCTTCGTCACAGGGGAGGGGAGCATCGCGAGAGGGGAGGAGTGCGGCGGCCCGGCCACCCCGGGAGCAATCCGCCGCTCAGTTTTTCGTCAGCAGTGCGGAATCGGCTTGTCAAAACCGTATACCGGGCCGAGATTGTGCAGCGCAGCAAGCCGGTTCTCCCGGGTTGCTGCATTCTTGGACGTTTCCTCCCTAAACTCGGCGGTGCCTTCGGGCGCCGCCTTTTCTTTTTCCGGTGGGTTCCTCAGGCCGGATCGTTGTGCTGCCCCTGCGGCGCACGCAACAGGCCGCCGGCTTCGGCGATCCAGCACGCCTTGGCGACTTCATCCAGGATGGTCGCGCCGCCATGGGGCTCTTCCAGGGCGCGGATGCGGTAGAACTGGTACATGAGGCCCAGCTTCACCGGCGGCTTGGGCGCCGCCATGATGCCGCTGATCTGCATCCCCTGTGGCCCGCGTTCGCCGTAGATGCGCGCCATGCGGATGGCTTGCGGCGCCACCTTCCCGGAGGGTGCGACATAGTGGACGATCACCTCCACATCGAGGTTTCCCGCCAGCATCTCGCCATGGGGATGAGCGTCGTCCAGCAGCCGTGCGTCGGTGCCGGTCGCGGAGCTTCGGCCGAAGCGCGGGATCAGGCCGGTGTTCAAGCCGACACCGCGGCGCTGGAAGCGCAGCAGGCCGAGCAGTCCCCAGAAGCCAAAGAAGGCCAGGAGGAGCGTGGCCACCGAACCGCCGCTGGTAAGGGCCTGGAGCATCGGTGCTTCTTGATCCCTGAAGGGCTGGTCGAACGGAAGGCCTACACACATCGGCGGCTGAGCAGAAGTTCGGACCGCACTGGCCAAGGTCAATTCTTGCCATCAGCACGCCGGCTCATGCGGCCCGTGGGCCGTGCTGCCGGATCCCGCATCGCCTCATCCGGTCCGGAGTTGCACGCCGCTTGCTTGGCCCCTTCGGGCACGCCGATGCGTGCGAGGGGGACGAATTCAGTGAACAAGCTTCTGCAACGATCGCTGGCCGCGATTGCCTGCGCGTTGGGCATCGCGGTGGCGCAGCCGGCCGCGGCCCAGATCGAGATCCCGGGCGGCCTGACCCTGACGCTGACGCCCAGCGTGTCCAGCGACTACCTGTTCCGCGGCGTCAGCCAGACCCGCAACCGCGGGGCGGTGCAGGCCACGGTGGACCTGCAGCACGAGACGGGCTTCTACATCGGCGCCTTCGTGTCCAACGTCGCCTTCCAGGCCACCGACGCCCGGCAGGAGGTGGACATCCTGGGCGGGTACCGCTTCAAGGTGGACGCGCTGTCGGTGGACCTGGGCGCCGTGGGCTACGTGTACCCCGGCTACAGCGCCCCGGCCGGCGGCTTCGAGCTGAGCTACTTCGAGGTGGCGGCCAAGCTGTCCTACGAGTTCGAGCGGGTGAAGCTGCTGGGCTCGGCCTTCTACTCGCCCAACTTCCAGCTGGAATCGCGCAACGCCGTCTATGTCGAGGGTGGCGTCGAGGTGAAGCTGCCGCTGGACCTGACCCTCGCGGGCCGCGCCGGCTACCAGTGGATCGACCGCAACGAGCGCTACGGCCTGCCGAACTTCGCCAACTGGAACGTCACGCTGTCGCGCGACTTCTTCGGCTTCCTGGTCACGGTGGGCTATTTCGACACCAACGTCAGCAAGCGCGAATGCGGCGGCGGGCAGAAGATCTGCGATGCCCGCGCCATGGTGATCGTCAGCCACACCTTCTGAGGGCTCGCCTTACGGGGCTCGGCGACGCGGGAAGGGTTCTCAGCCTTCCCGCGCATCCCCGGCGGGCGCGCGCCCGCGGGCGGCCCAGCGCATCAGCCAGGAAATCGGGATCGCCCAGACGAGCCCGGTGACGAGGTAGTAGAGCGCCTGCACCGTCCAGTGCAGCCCGATCACGAAATCCGCCAGCGCCACCACCGCCACCACGTAGAGCAGCAGGCCGGACAGGCCGAGCAGGATGGCGATGGCGAGGCGGTTCATGCCGCAGGGCAATGCCCTAGTCGCCCCGTCGCCTCAAGGGCCGCGGGTGGGGAGCGGCCGGGTGGCGGGCGTCCGAGACCCCGGCCCGGGCTGCCGGTGCCGCTGCGGTCGGGGCGCGAGCCGGCGAGGGCCCCGGGCAGGCAGCGCCTGCGGCCTCGTTCTCAGGCCGTGGTTTCTGCGGCCGCAGGTGCCGCGCCGGGCTGCGGCGGGGCGGGCGGCAGGCGGCGCAGCATCCACAGCATCAGCGCCATGGCCGGCAGGGCGGCGGCGGTGGTCAGCAGGAAGAAGTCCGGCCAGCCCAGCGCCTCGGCCAGCCAGCCGGAGGATGCGCCCAGGGTGCGCAGCGGCACCGCGGCCAGCGAGCTCAGCAGCGCGTACTGGGTGGCGGTGAAGGCGCGGCTGGTGAGGCCCGACAGGTAGGTGACGAAGGCGGCGTCGGCCAGGCCGTCGGTGGCGTTCTCGATCCCCACCTGCAGCCACAGGGTCGGCACGTCGTGGCCGGCATGGGCCAGCACCACGTACATCAGGTTGGACAGCATCTGCCCCAGCCCGGTCAGCACCAGGGCGCGCGCCGTGCCCAGCCGCGCCACCAGCCAGCCGCCGGCCAGGGCGCCGAGCAGCGTGGCGAACAGGCCGAACACGCTGCCCACTGCCGCTACCTCCGTGCGCGAGAAGCCGATCTCGCGGTAGAAGGGCGCGGTCATCACCCCGGCCAGGGCCTCGCCCAGCTTGAACAGCGCCACGAACAGCAGGATGGGCAGCCACATCGGCCGGCGGAGGAACTCGCCGAAGGGTTCCACCACCGCCGCGCGGAGGCGCGTGGACCAGCGCAGCTGCGCCGGGTGCGGCGCCTCGGGCTCGTCGGCTAGCGCGGTGGCCAGGAAGCCCAGCCCGATCAGCGCGGCGCAGTAGCCGAAGGCCGCCGTCCAGCCGGCGAACTCGGCCACCGTCAGCGCCCCCGCGTTGCTGGCCAGCAGCGCGCCGCGATAGCCCCACACGTAGCAGGCCAGGCCGTAGCCCTGCTCGCGCTCGGGCAGGACCTCGATGCGCCAGGCGTCGACCACGATGTCCTGGCTGGCCGACAGGAAGGCCACCAGCACCGCCACCAGCACGGTGGTCATGGCCGCGGTGGCCGGGTCGGTGAAGCCGAGGCCGGCGATGGCGAGCGCCAGCGGGATCTGGATGGTGGCGAGCCAGCCGCGGCGGCGTCCCCAGCGGCGGAACAGCGGCGGCGGCACGGCGTCCAGCAGCGGCGACCACAGGAACTTCAGCGAGTACGACAGGCCGATCAGCGCCGTCAGCCCGATCGCCGTCAGCGTCACCCCGGATTCCGAGAACCATTGCCGCAGGGTGAAGGCGGTGAGCGGCAGCGGCACCCCGGCCGAGAAGCCGAGGGCGAGCAGCACCAGGAGGCTTCGGTCGGGGAGGCGGAAGCGGCGTGTCACGGCGGCACCCTGCCGCAAGTGCCGCCGGTCCGGAAGCGCGCGGCGGCGCACCGTGGCCATCCGGGAAGCGCCGTTGCGCGGGCTGGACGGGGTCGTTCAGTGCCCGCAACATCTCCCGAAGCCGTGAACGCGTCGTCGCGATTCGCGCAGGGGTGTCGGGAATGAACATCGTATCGCGGGCTAAGGGCCTGATCCTGCAACCCGCCGCGGAATGGCGGCTGATCGCGGGGGAGGGCGGCCGCCCGGCCGACCACTTCACCGGCTACGCCGTGCCGATGGCGGCGATCCCGGCGGTGGCGAGCTTCATCGGCACGTTGCTGCTGGGCGGGGCGCTCAGCCGGGTCGACCCCGGGCTGCGCATCGGGCTGGTGTCGGCGCTGGTGGCCGCGGTGGTGTCCTACGTGCTGGGCCTGCTGGGCGTTTTCGTGCTGGCCAAGCTGGTGGAGTTCCTGGCGCCGCGCTTCGGCGGCACGGCGGACCCGCTGCAGGCGATGAAGCTGGCGGTGTACTCGCCCACCGCGTCCTGGCTGGTGGGGATCTTCTTCCTGGTGCCCCCGCTGGCCTTCCTGGCCTTCCTGGGCCTGTACAGCCTCTACATCCTCTGGGTCGGCATCCCCATCGTGGTGCGGGTGCCGGAGGACCGGCGGCTGGTGTTCACCCTGGCGCTGATCGCCTGCGCCATCGTGGTCAACGTGCTGATCGGCTTCCTGGCCGGGCTCGCCCTAGCCTTCTGAACGGCACCGGGGCCGCGGCGAAGCGCGGCCCCGGAACCTTCACGTCCGGCGGTAAGGAGGGGCGGCTCAGCGGCCCCGGCCGGTCTTTTCCTGCAGCGCGTCGATGCGCTTGGACGCCTCGGCCTTGTTCAGGCTGGGGTCGAACTCCTCGCCGGCCTGCTCGCTCAGCGTCTTGAGGTAGCTGGCCTGGGCGCCGGTCATCTCCTCGTCGCCGGTGGTCCAGTCATCCGGGTCCTTGACGGCGTTGGAGTTGGGCTCCGGGTGGGACTTGGGGTTGGTGTCGTCCGCGGGGGCGTCGTGCCGGGGCGTGTCCTGCTTGGTCTGGGCCATGGGTCGGGTTCCTGGTGGCGTTGCTTGTTCTCTAAACGTTCGCTGCATGACTTGGTTGCACGCAGCGTCGGCACGACCGCCGGTCAGGGGTCGGGCAGTGGGGTGGGGCAGCCCTGCCAGGCGTCTGGCTTCTCGAACAGCGCCAGCACGGCGCGGGCCCCGGCGCCGCGCCCGCAGGGCGGCGACGGCCCCGTCGCGCCTGCGGCCAGGCCCGGCAGGCCTGTTTAGCCTCGAACTCAGCTTTCCGGATGCCGCCGTGCCGCTCAAGCCTGCCCGGCCGAGCCGGCGGCTGCGCCCGTCCCCAGGGCGCACTAGACTGCCCGCGCAGCGACGGGAGAGCGGGGCATGGGCGGCACGATGAACACCGCGGCGGAAGGGCCGGCCGGGCCGCTGTCGGGCCGGCGCGTGGTGGTGCCGGAAACGCGCGAGCTGGAGGTGATGGCGCGGATGCTGGAACGGCAGGGCGCCGCGGTGATCCGCTGCCCGCTGGTGGCCATCCTGGACGCCCCCGACCCCGCGCCGATCGAGGACTGGCTGCACCGCTTCCTGGCCAACCCGCCGGACGACCTGATCCTGCTGACCGGGGAAGGGCTGTCGCGCCTACTGGGCGTGGCCGGGCGCGCCGGGCTGGAGGACGGGTTCCGCGCCGCCCTGGCCGGGGTGCGGCGGATCGTGCGCGGCCCCAAGCCCACGGCGCGGCTGCGCACGATCGGGCTGGCGCCCGACATTTCCGCCGATCTGCCCACCACCGCCGGGGTGATCGCGGCGCTGGAGAACCTGCCGCTGGCGGGCCGCCGCGTCGGGGTGCAGCTCTATCCCGACAACCCCAACGAGGCCCTGCTGGGCTTCCTGCGCGAGCGCGGCGCCGCACCCGACCCGGTGACGCCCTACGTCTACGCTTCCCGGGAGGAGGATGGCCGCGTCGCCGCCGTGATCGAGGCCATGGCGGCGGGCGAGGTGGACCTGATCGCCTTCACCTCCTCGCCGCAGGTGCGCCGGCTGCGCGAGGTGGCCAGGGCCGCCGGCACGGAAGCGCGGCTGGCCGAGGCGCTGCGCCGCACCCGCATTGCCGCCGTGGGCCCGGTGGTGGCCCGGGCCGTGGAGGAGGCCGGCGGCGTGGTGGCGATGCAGCCGGGGGAGAACTTCCACCTCAAGCCCATGCTGGGCGCGATCGTGGCGGCGATCGGCTGACGGCGGCGGCGCGCGCCGTGACCGCCCGCGTGGTCGCCGTTTGCCGCGGCGGCGCGCACCGCTTCTCCAAGCCCGAGGAACTGTTCATCCGCCTCCTGGCCGGGGAAGGGGTGGAGGGCGACGCGCATCGCGGCGCCACGGTGCAGCACCGCTTCGACCGCGCCGCCGACCCGACGCGGCCCAACCTGCGGCAGGTGCATCTCCTCGCGGCGGAACTGCACGCGGAGCTGCGCGGGCGCGGCTTCAACGTCGCGCCCGGCGCGATGGGGGAAAACGTCACCACCGCGGGGCTGGATCTGCTGGCCCTGCCGGAAGGGGCGCGGCTGCACCTGGGCGGCGCGGCGGTGGTGGGGGTGACGGGGCTGCGGCACCCCTGCGGGCAGCTGGACCGCTTCCGCCCCGGCCTCCGGCAGGCCGTGCTGGACCGCGACGCCGCGGGGCGGCTGCTGCGCCGGGCCGGGATCATGGGCGTGGTGCTGGCGGGCGGCGAGGTGCATCCCGGCGACCCCATCCGGGTCGAGCTGCCGCCCGGCCCGCCGCGGCCGCTGCGGGTGGTGTGAGCGGCGCTCCGAAGGCAGGGTTGAAGCCCTTGCCTGCATCCCCCCCGCCCGTGCCACGCTGCCGCACACGAACACGGGAGATTCGCGTCATGCGGAGCGGTTGGCTGGCGGCGGGGCTGGTGGTGGCCGGGATCGGAATGGCGGCGGCGCAGGGAACCGGCACGGCCCCGACGCCCCCGGCGGTGTCGGCCAACCCGATCGCCCAGCGCAAGGACGAGATGAAGGCCAACCAGCGGCACCTGGAAGCCATCAAGGCCGTGCTGGACAGCCGCGGCGACATCGCCTCCATCGTGCCGCGGGCGGCGGAGATGCAGAGCTACTTCGTCGGCCTGCCGGCGCTGTTTCCGCCGGGCACCGAAACGGGCGACACCAAGGCGCTGGCTTCCGTCTGGTCCGACCGCGCCGGCTTCGAGCGCGCCTCGGCCACGGCGGCGGAAGCGGCGGGGAATCTGCGGCGCGCCGCGGCCAGCGGCGACGCGGCGGCCACGGCCACCGCCTTCCAGGCCATGGGCGCCAGTTGCGGCGGCTGCCACCGCAACTTCCGCGGCCGCTGAGCGGACGGGGGGGCTCCGGAAGAAGCGGCGTCCCCCTAGGCCCCGGTGCTGTTCATCGCCGGGCGCCGGCCTCAACCCAGCCGACTGATGCCCCAGACCGCGGCCACGGCGAGGGCCAGCAGCAGCGCGGCCAGGGCGGGGCTGCCCAGGCGCGGCGCGCGGCCGGCGAACTCGGCCGGCAGGCGCTTCACCCCCGTGACCATCGGCCGCACGAGGTCCTGGCCTTTGAGCACCGCGTAGGCCAGCACCGCCAGCACGTGCAGCCCGGCCAGGGCCAGCACGATCCAGAAGTTGGACACGTGGATGGAGGAGGCGAGGTCGCTGGTGTCCCCCGAAACATGCCGCGCCAGCGGGCCGTGGGTCAGCACCTGGTCGTCCGCCATCAGCCCGGTGACGGTTTGCACCAGCAGCACCGCCAGCAGCACCAGCACCATCCAGCCGCCGGCGGCGTTGTGGCCCAGCTCCGTGTCGGCCTCGCGCCGGGACAGGTGGGACAGGTGGCGCAGCGCCTCGACCGGGGAGCGCAGGAAGCGCGAGAAGCGCGCCGTGTCGGAGCCGAGAAAGCCCCAGGCGAGGCGGAACAGCACCAGCGCCAGCACCGCGAAGCCGGACAGCAGGTGCCAGTCCATGCGCCCGGTCTCGGCCGTCCACCAGGAGAAGCCCAGCAGCCCGACGATGCCCCAGTGCACCAGCCGGACCCAGCCGTCCCATACCTTCACCCGGACCCGTGTTGCCGACATGCCGCTGCCTCCGTTCGCGCGCGCCCATGATCGGCGCCCGCGGGTGGACGGCAAGGGCCGATCGCGGTCCGCAGCGCCGGCGAGGGGGCGGTGACGGGCTGGTGGCGGCGGCTGGAGGCGCTGCCCGCGCTGATTCCGGGCTGGACCCACGCGGCGATCCTGGCGCTGCTGGTGGCGCTGGCCTGGGCCCTGCTGGCCCGGCTGCTGCGCCGGCCGAACTGGGCGGGGGCCGCGGCGGGGGCGGGGCTGCTGGCCGGGGCCGTCCTGCTGCTGCCGCTGCCCGGCGCTTGGCCGCGAAGCCTGCCGGACCGGCTGCTGCCGCTGCTGGCGGCGCTGTGGCTGCTCGGCGTGGGGCTGCCCAGGCTGGGGCGGGCGGGGCCGGTGGCGGCGGGCGTGGCGCTGGTGGCTGCGGCCTGGTGGCTGGCCGGGGCGCCGCTGCGCCTGCCGGACGGGCGGCGCGCTGCACCGGCCGGCGGCGCGGCGGCGGTGGGCGGGCTGTTGTTCCTGCGGGCGCTGGGCGTCCGGGCGGCGGAACCGGTGGCCGCAGTGGGTTTTGCCGCTGCCCTGGCGGGGCTGTGGATCGCCGGCGCGGCGGGGCTGGCCACCGGGCTGGCCCTGGCTGGGTTAGGCGCCAGCCTGGGCGGCTGGGCCGGGCGGGCACCGCTGGGCTGGCCGTCGCGCCTGGTTCTGGCCGGCGGCTTGGCGGCGAGCCTGGCGCTGCTGCTGGCCGGGCGGGCGGCGCCGGTGGACTGGGCCGCGGCGGCCGCCCCGGCGGCAGCGCTGCTGCCGGGGGTGCTGGGCCGGGCGCGTCCGCCCCTGGCCGCGGCGGCCGCAGCGGCGCTGGCCGCGGTGCCGCCGCTGCTGGCGGCGTGGTGGCTGCGCGGGTGAGGCGCGCGGGGGCTCAGGCGGCACTTGCTCCGCCGGGCCGCCGCGCCGTAGTTACGATGCCATGATAACAGCCACACGCACCGTGCTCGTGGCCGTGCCGCTGGTGCTGGGCGGGGCGGCGGCCGGCGCGTGGTTCGCCTGGCCGACCCTGCGCGAACCGGCACCCGGCCAGTGGCCGGCGGCGCCGGCCGCGCCCGCCGCGCTGCCCGCCCCCGCCGCCGCGCCGCGCCCGGCCCCCGTGCCCGAGGCCGCGCGCTCCGGTGCGGCGCCGGCCGTGGCGCCCGCGCCCGCGGCGCGCCGGCTGGAAGCCCCACGCTTCGACATCGTGCGCGTCGGCGCCCGCGGCAACGCGGTGGTGGCCGGCCGCGCCACGCCGGGGGCGGAGGTGGTGCTGCTGGAAAGCGGGCGGGAGATCGGCCGCACCCGCGCGGATTCGCGCGGCGAATGGGTGATCCTACCGGACAGCCCGGTGGCCGCGGGGGCGCGGGAATTGTCGCTGCGCGCCCGCCTGCCGGACGGGCAGGAAATGCCGGGCGAGGGCACGGTGCTGGTGGTGGTGCCGGAAGGCGGCACCGCGGTGGCGCGGGGGGCGCCGGGCGGGGAATCGCCGGCCGAGGCCGGGCGCCAGGCCGCCGTGCCGCCCGCGGGCGAGCGTCCCGGCGCCGCGGCCCGGCCCGGGGCGGGCGTGGCGGCGGAACCGGCGGCCGGGGACTCGGCGGGGGCGGTGCGGCCGGGCGCGGAGCAATGGGCGGCTAACCGCCCGGCGGCGGGCGGCGCGGGCGCGAATCCGCCGGCCCCGGCGGGGGTGGACACCACGGCGGCAAGGAGCACCGGCGCGGTGCCGCCCGCCGGCAGCGGGGCGGCTGCCGTCACGGCGGAAGCGGCCGCGGCGCCCCTGGTCCTGCTGCTGCCGCCCGGGCCGGGGGCCGCGCCGCGGCCGTTGCAGGGCGGCACGGCGGCGCTGGGCGTGGACATCGTGGACTACGACGAGACCGGCAACATGCGCTTTGCCGGCAGCGCGCCCTCCGGCTCGCAGCTGCGGGTTTATGCCGACAACCGGCTGCTGGGCGACGTGCGGGCCGATGAATCCGGGCGCTGGACCCTGGCACCCGACACCCTGCCGGAACCGGGCCGGCACACGCTGCGGGTGGACCGGCTGTCCCCCGGGCGCGCCGAGGCGCCGGGCGCCGTGGCCGCCCGCGTGGAGGTCGCCTTTCAGCGCGAGCACCTGCCCGAGGGCACGCTGCGCGACGGCCGGGTGGTGGTGCAGCCCGGCAACAACCTGTGGCGCATCGCGCGCGAGGCCTACGGCCGCGGCGCCCGCTACACCGTGATCTTCGCCGCCAACCGCGACCAGATCCGCGATGCCCGGCGGATCTATCCCGGGCAGGTGCTGGGCGTGCCGGACGCGCCGCCGGCGATCCCGGCCGAGGCCAGCCGCTCCAGGTAAGGGTCCAGCGCCAAGGCGAAGCGCACCATCGCCGCCACGATGGCGGGGGCGGTGGTGGGGCCGGCGATGCTGGCCGATGCGTCCAGCCGGACGCGGTGGTCGGGCAGCAGGGCCAGGTTCCAGCCCGCCGGCAGCTCGCCGGGCAGGGCGGCCAGCGCCGCGAAGGCCGGCTCGCGCGCCGCGGCATTCCCGGCGGTGGACGGGACGCGCCCGGCTTCCGCCGACAGTTGCAGCCCCGCCGCCCCCAGGGCGGCGCGGCAGGGATGGCCCCGCCACAGGAAGCGCAGCGCCGGCTCGGTGCCGGGCTCGCGGGGGGACAGGCTGGAATCCTCGCCCACGGCGAAGGCCCCGAGCGGGAGGGGGAAGCGGGACGGCTGCATAGGGCCAGGGTTGTCCGGCGCCGATGAACAGTGTGATAACCTCGGCACCATGTCCTTGATCCAGAGCGTGAAGATGGTGCTGGCACCGCCGCACCCGGCGGGCCGGCCGTTCCTGTATGGCGGGGCCGCCGTGGCCGTGATCGGCGGCTTGCTGGTGGGCAAGTGGCTGTTCTGGCCCGGCCTGCTCTTCGTGCTGTTCTGCCTGTACTTCTTTCGCGACCCCGAACGGGTGCCGCCACCGCGGCCGGACGTGCTGATCGCGCCCGCCGACGGGCGGGTGGTGCTGGTTTCCCCCGCCGTGCCGCCGGCCGAGCTGGGCCTGGGCGAGGCGGCGCGCTGGCGCGTGGCGATCTTCCTCAGCGTGCTGGACGTGCACGTGAACCGTGCCCCGGCCGATGGGGTGGTGACGCGGATTTCCTATCGTCCCGGCAAGTTCCTCAATGCCAGCCTGGACAAGGCCAGCGAGGAGAACGAGCGCAACGCCCTGGCCATGCGGCTGCCCGACGGGCGTGACATTGCCGTGGTGCAGATCGCCGGGCTGATCGCCCGCCGCATCCTGTGCCACGTGCGGGAAGGCGACCGCCTGGGCGCGGGCGAGCGCTTCGGCATCATCCGCTTCGGCTCCCGCACCGATCTCTACCTGCCCGAGGGCGTGCGCCCGCTGGTGGCGCCGGGGCAGCTGATGATCGGCGGCGAAACGGTGATCGCCGACCTGTCGCTGCCGCGACCCGCCGCCGTGGCCGCCGGCTCGGCCCAGGACAGCACGCCGGGGATCGGATGAGCGACGCGCTGCCGCCCCCCGAGGCGCCCCCCGAAGCGCCGGGCTCGGACGCGTCGCGCCGGGGCCGCCGCTTCCGGCTGAATGCCCGCCGCCGGCAGCGGCTGCAGGGGCTGAGCTTCAACCGGCTGCTGCCCAACATCCTGACCATGCTCGGCCTCTGCGCCGGGCTGACGGCGGTGCGCTTCGCCTTTGACGGCCGCTGGGAACCGGCGCTGACGCTGATCGTGGTGGCCGGCGCCATCGACGGCATCGACGGGCGGCTGGCGCGGCTGCTCAAGGCGACCTCCCGCTTCGGGGCGGAGTTCGACAGCCTGTCGGACTTCGTGTCCTTCGGCGTGGCGCCGGCGCTGGTGCTGTACCTGTGGACGCTGCACGACGCGCGCGGCGTGGGCTTCATCCCCTGCCTGATGTTCGCCGTGTGCATGGCGCTGCGGCTGGCGCGCTTCAACGCCTCGCTGGATGTGGCGCAGGTGCCGCTGGCCAAGGGCGTGATCCCGCCGCCGCCCAAGCCGGCCTACGCGCAATCCTTCTTCACCGGGGTGCCCGCGCCTTCCGGCGCCGGGCTGGCGCTGTTTCCGGTCTTCGCCTCGCTGGCCTTCGAGGGCTGGGGGCTGACGGGGGTGGCGGCGGTGCTGCGCCACCCGGCCTTCGTGGCGCCGCTGCTGGTGCTGGTGGCGGCGCTGCTGGTGTCCACCCTGCCGACCTGGAGCTTCAAGAACTTCAAGGTGCCGCGCGACGCGGTGCTGCCGCTGCTGCTGGGCGCCGCCGCCTATGCCGCGCTGCTGGTTGCTGAGCCCTGGGCGGCGCTGGCCGCGGCGGGGCTGATCTATTTCGCGCTGCTGCCGTTGGCCTCGCGGTCCTACCTGCGGCTGCGGCAGGAAGCGGAAAACCTGACCGTGCCCGCCGCCCCCGCCGCGGACTGAGGCAGCAGGCCGGCCCCGCGTCCCGCAACGCCCGGCGCGGAGTCCGCGCCGGGCCGGTTCTACGGCCAAGAGTAACATGAACATCCGTCCATCTTGTGGCGCGCCCGCCGGGCCACGACATGGATGGGCATGATCGACGCCAAGAACCTCCTCGACCGTTTCCTCGGCCCGGGCGCCGCTTCGGCGGCGCTGGAACGGGTGTCCGGCCTGACCGGCGGCGCGGTGGCGCCGCAGCAGGGCTCCGGCAGCTCGCCCTGGCTGAACCCCACGGGCGTGGGCGGGGCCGGTGGCATGGTGGATGCCGCGCGCCAGGCCCTGGGTGGCGGCACCGGCGGCGGCGGGATGCTGGACGCGGCGCGGCAGGCGCTGGGTGGCATGGGCGGTCCCGGGGCGCTCGCGGCCACCGGGGCGGCCGGCGGCCTGCTGGGCATGCTGGTGGGCGGCGGCAAGAAGCGCGGCCGGCTGGGCGGGGTGGTGAGCCACGGCGGCGCCGCGCTGCTCGGTGCCCTGGCCAGCCGCGCCTTCGACAACTGGCAGAAGGGGCAGGCCCCTGCCCAGGCGCCCGTGGCCGCGCCGGCGGAAGCGGCGACGCTGGAACAGCGCTTCCTGCCGGGGGCGACCCCCGCCGCGGACGGCCAGCCCTTCGAGCTGGCGCTGATCCGCGCCATGATCGCCGCGGCCAAGGCCGACGGCCACGTGGATGTCGAGGAACAGCGCCGCATCTTCGGCCGGGTGGAGGAGCTGGGCCTGGACGCCGAAGCCAAGGCCTTCGTGTTCGACACCCTGGCAGCGCCGATCGGCCCGGCCGAGGTGGCGGCCGCGGCCCGCACCCAGGAGCAGGCGGCGGAGCTGTACCTCGCCTCGCGCCTCGCGGTGGACCCGGACCAGCCGACCGAGCGCGCCTATCTGGAAGCGCTGGCGCACCGGCTGAAGCTGCCGGAGGGGCTGGCGGCGCATCTGGATCGGCAGGCCGACGCCGCCCATATCGGCTGAGGCTTCCGGGGGCGGCCGGCACCTTCCGACCGCTGCCCGGTTCCGCCCGCCGAGGAAAGGTCGCGGCCCGCGCCGCCCGTTGTTGCCATGCCCGAAGTGCAGTCTTCCGCCATTCACCGCGTCGAGCACGATGAGGACACGGCCCAGCTGGCCGTGTGGTTCCACTGGCGCGGCGAGCCCTACGTGTTCCAGGGCGTGCCGCGTTCCCTGTTCGAGCAGTTCCTGCGCGCCCGCTCGCTGGGGCAGTTCTTCAACCGCCGCATCCGCGACCGCTTCACCGCGGGCTGAGCCCGCCCGCGCGCCGCATCAACGCCAGGGGCGCCAAGCGGAGGTTTCCCGTTCCCGCGCGGCCAGCGCGCTGGCGCACAGGATGTCCAGCAGGGTGATGCCCGCGACTGCCCCCAGCGCGAGGCGGGCGTTGATCCGCTTCCGCCGCGGGTAAACCAAGGCACTGCCCAGCGTCGCCAGGTCCAGCGCGTCGCCGCCGACCCGGGCCCAGAGCAGGGCGGAGGAGGTCGGGTTGCCCAGGATGGCGGCGCCGTTGGCCACCTCGCGCAGCCCGAAGAGCCGGATGGTGCCGGCACGCCGCTCCATCCCCAGCCAACGCCCGAGCGAGCGGCCCGCGAGGATCTCCGCGGCGCCGAGGCCGATGCTGAACCAACCCAGGAAACGCGCCAGTTTCACGGCATCCACGGCCGATCTCCCTCCATGCGGAGCCGCCGCGGCCCCGGGGGCGTAACGCGGGACGGGCGGGCGAGGGGGCTTCAAACCTCGCGGAGAAGCCGAGAAGCGGGGGTTTCGCCGGCGGGTGCTGCCAGTGACCGTCAAGTGTCACGTTGTCTGACAACCCCGTGAACACGAACCCCCTTTTGCATCCGTTTGCTGCGGTGCAACGTATAGCCGTCATGATGATGTTTCGTCTCAAGCCCGTGGCGGAGGCCCTTGCTCATCCGGCCTGGGCGGCGAGCCGCTACTGCGGCAGCTGCCTGGTGCTGGCGGAGAATGCGGAGCGGGCGCGCTGCTATGCCAGCGGCGCCTTCACCCTGCCGGTGTGGGACCGGGAAGGGAGCCTGCCCTCGCATCCCTGGCAGACCCCGGACCTGGTGGCCGCGGAAGAACTGCCGTGCTGCGGTGCCGAGGGGCTGAGCGAAACCGGGCCGCTGGTGCTGGAAGAGGTCCCCGAAGGCAGCGAGCGGAGTCGGGCCCAGGTCTGATCCCCACCGGGACGGCGCGACCCGCTGCGGCGATGCTGGTGGGACAACGGAAGAGCGGCCCTTCTGCGGTGCAACACGCATGGGGGCCGCTCGCGGGGGCGCCCGGCCGGCAACGGCCGGGCGCCCTTCGCCGTTCCAGTGGTCGGGATTGGTCCCATGTGCCAGCGGCGCCGTTCCAGCGGGGGAGTACAGCTTTTCCGCCGGCTTATGTTGCGGCGCAGCAACCCGGGGCCGTCGTTAGCGTTTCCTTGATGCGGCCCGCCTACACTCGGCCGCACGTTTCCTCCCTAGACTCGCCCGGCCAGCAATGGCCGGGCTTCTTTTTTGCTGCCTCGCGGCCGGTGCAGGGCCGGCATGCCGCCCGTGGCCGCGGTGGACATCGGGCGGCGGCGTGACCATCTTTCGGGGTGATGGCTCCGCAACGTCCTGGGTGCCGGCAGCCGCCCTGGGCGGTGCCGGCGCAGCCGGCGATGTCTGCAGGGAGCCAGCGTCGAGGAACCGAGAACCCGTCACCGCGGCCTTCCGGCCGTTCCCGCCCCTGCGGGCGCGCTGCTCCGCGAGCAGCCGCCGCGGAGCAGCGCGCGGAACACCGGGACGCCCGCGCGTGTGCGGCAGGAGTTTTGCGTGATGGCTTCGCAGCGCAACGGCGGCGGCTTCGTGCTGTTCGACGTGTTGTATGAGGACGGCAGCCGCCGTTCCAACCGCAAGGTCCCGGAAGCGGTGGTGAACGGGCTGGATGGCGAGCTGGGTGCCCGCCGGGTGATCGAGCAGCAGGACGAGGAGATCGCCAAGGCGTCCGGCCGCGATGCGTCGCCTATCAGCAGCCTGGAGCGGGTCAAGACCGCCAAGCCGCCCAAGGGCAAGTACAGCTTTTGAGCCAGCGGGGGCCCGTGCTGCCCGGTCCGGAGCGCGGGCCGCCCGCGGCAACGGCGCCCGCCGAGGCTGAATTCCGTCCCCGCCATCGGCCGAGATGCCGGGCGGCGCGGCTCCGGACCTGGCAGGGCCGGGCGGCCTGATGGACCCCTATATCCTGGTGCTGGTGGCGGCCGGCCTGCTGATCCTGCTGGTGGCCTGGCTGCCGATGGTGCTGCGGGAATTGCCGCTGTCCCTGCCGATCTTCTGCGTGGTGGCGGGCTTCGGCGGCTTCTCGCTGGTGGAAGGCTTCACCCCCGATCCGATGCGCTTCCCGGTGTTCACGGAACACCTGACGGAACTGGTGGTGATCGTGGCGCTGACGGGGGCGGGGGTGAAGCTCGACCGGCCTTTCAGCTTCCGCAACTGGGGCGCGACCTGGCGGCTGCTCGCGGTGGCCATGCCGCTGTCGATCCTGGGCATTGCCCTGGTGGGCCACTGGCTGCTGGGCTTCGGCCTGGCCTCCGCCCTGCTGCTCGGCGCCGCCCTGGCGCCCACCGACCCCGTGCTGGCCGCCGACGTGCAGGTCGGGCCGCCCGGTTCGGGCGAGGAGGACGAGGTGCGCTTCGCCCTGACCGCCGAGGCCGGGCTGAACGACGGGTTGTCCTTTCCCTTCGTGAACCTGGCGATCGCCGCCGCCACCCTGGGCGCGGGCGGTTTCAGGGAGTGGGGCACGGAATGGCTGCTGACCGACGTGGTGTGGAAGCTGGCGGCCGGGTTGGGCGTCGGCTGGGTGGTGGGGCGCGGCCTGGGCTGGCTGATGTTCCACGTCCCCAACCGCGCCGGGCTGGCGCGCACGGGGGACGGCTTCCTGGCGCTGGGCATCACCTTCCTGGCCTACGGCATCACCGAGATCGCGCACGGCTACGGCTTCCTGGCGGTGTTCGTGGCCGCCGTGGCGGTGCGCGACACCGAGCGCGAGCACGACTTCCACGAGCGGCTGCATGACTTTTCCGAGCAGATCGAGCGGCTGCTGATGATGGTGCTGCTGGTGCTGCTGGGCGGCGCCGTGGCGGGCGGGCTGCTGGCACCGCTGACCTGGCCGGACGTGCTGGCGGTGCTGATCTTCGTGTTCGTGGTGCGGCCGGTGGCGGGAGTGGTCAGCCTGCTCGGCACGACGCTGCCCTGGCAGGAACGCGCGACTCTGGCCTTCTTCGGCATCCGCGGCCTGGGCAGCTTCTACTACCTGGCCTACGCGGTGAACGAGACGCGCTGGGACCGGGCCGAGGAGATCTGGGCCGTGATGGGGCTGACGGTGGTGCTGTCCATCGCCCTGCACGGCGTCACCGTGACCCCGGTGATGCGCTACCTCGACCGCCGCCGCCGCCCCCAGGGCGTGCTGCCCCTCGACGAGCAGGCCTGAACACCCCGGCCCTGGCCGCGCCCCGCGGGGCGGAGGTCAGGACGCGGTGGCGGCGGCGTTGCGGGCGGCCGCCGCGGCGCGCAGCAGCGCATCGGCTTCCGCCGCGAGGCTGCCGGGGTCCACCGGCTTGCGCAGCAGCACGAAGGGGCCGCCGGCCTCGGCTTCGGCCAGGTCCTCCGGCGGGGCGTCGCCGAGAAAGCCGGTCACCAGCAGCACCGGCAGGCCGGGGCGCCGGCGCCGCGCGGCGCGCAGCAGGTCCAGACCGCTCATCCCCGGCATCGCCAGATCGGTGAGCAGCAACTCCGTCGTGTCCATCTCCGGCGCCGCCAGGGCCTCGGCGGCGGAGGCGGCTTCCGTCACGGCCAGCCCGGCCTCGCGCAGGCTCTCGGCCAGGACGCTGCGCACCTCTGCCTCGTCATCCACCAGCAGCACCCGGCCGCCGGCAAGGCGGGCGGGGAGGGCGGCCTGCCCCGCCGGCCGGGCCAGCGGAGCGGCCGCGGCGCGGGGCAGGCGCAGCACCACCTCCGTGCCCCGGCCGGGCGCGCTGTGCACCGCCAGGGAGCCGCCGGACTGTTCCGCGAAGCCGCGCGCCATCGCGAGGCCGAGCCCGGTGCCCTTGCCCTTGGGCTTGGTGGTGAAGAAGGGTTCCGCCGCCCGCGCCAGCGTGGCCGCGTCCATGCCGGTGCCGGTGTCGGACACGCTGATGGCCAGGGTGCCGGGCGCCGCGTCATCGGGCGCCGCGTCATCGGGCGCCGCGTCACCGGGGGCCGGGCTGCCCGGCGCCGCGTCGCCGCGATCCGGCGCGGCGGCCTCGGCGCGGGCTGCCAGGGTCAGCGTGCCGCCCTCCGGCATGGCGTCGCGCGCATTGGTGGCGAGGTTCACCAGCACGGTTTCCAGCTGCGCCCGGTCGGCCAGCACCGGCGGCAGGTCTGGCGCGGCGGCCACCACCACGCGGATGCCCGGGCCCAGCGTGTGGCGCAGCACCTCCGAGATGCCGTCCAGCAGCGCGGCGGGGTCCAGCGCCTCGTTCTGCAGCTCGCCGCGATGGGCGAAGGCCAGCAGCCGGCTGGTCACCGCCGTGCCGCGGTCCGCGGCCTCCGCCACCATGGTGGCCATGCGGATCACCGTGTCCGGATCCCCGGCGCGGCGGCGGATCAGCCGCGCCCCCCCGGCCACGACCTGCAGCACGTTGTTGAAATCATGCGCGACGCCGCCCGCGAGCTGGCCCAGCGCTTCCAGCTGCTGCGCCCGGCGCAGCCGCTGCTCCGCCTCGCGCAACCCGTGCTCGGCCGCTTGGCGCGCGGCCAGCGCCCGGGCCAGGGTGTCGAAGGCGCGGAAGCGGCCGGCCACGAAGCCCGAGATCGCCAGGGCCAGGGCGGCGCAGAGCAGGCCGGCGGCGCTGAGCACGGCGGCATCCATGCGCCAGGCCGACAGCACGGCCTCCATGCCGCGCGAGGTCGCCATCACCACGGGCAGGCCCTGCAGCTGGCTGCGCGCCAGCAGCACCGGCCGGCCGTTCAGGGCGCTGCGCGTCACGCCCGCCACCACCTCGCCGGGCGGAAGGGCGGCAAAGGCGGCGGCGCGGTTTTCCCGCACCGGCCCGGTCCAGGCCGGGTGGCTCACCAGCAGCGTGCCGTCGGTGCGCCACAGCGCGAGGCGCATGCCCGGCCTCAGCAGCAGGCGCTCGTAGAAGCGCTCGAAGTAGCTCAGCTCCATGGCGCCCAGCACGAGGCCGAGGAAGCGCCCGTCGGGGCCGGACAGCCGCCGCGCCAGGTAGATCGTGCCAGTGCCGGTGCCGCGGTTGCTGACGGGGGCGCTGAGAAAGGTGGCCGCGCCGGTGGCGTCGCGCAGGGCGGCGAAATAGTCGCGGTCGGCGACGTTCACCGCCGGCACGGGAATGGGGCGGGGAAAGTTCAGCAGCCGCCCATCCGCCGCGATCAGCGTCAGCGCGTCGAGCTGCGGGATGCCGGCGAGGCGCGCGCGCAGCGCGTCGCGCAGCTCCGCGCTGGCCGCCAGGGTGGCGAAGCCTTCGGGGGTGGCGACGCCGCGCTCGGCGACGTCGTCGGCGATGCCGCCCAGAACCAGCTCCACGCTCTGCAGGGTGCGGGCGGTCTGCTCGGCCAGCACGGCGGTCAGGGTGGTGAGGTCCTGGTGCGCGGTGGCTTCGTCGCGGGCGCGGATATGGTCCACGGCGGCGGTGGTGGCGGCGAGAATGGCGCAGGCCGCCAGCACGCCCGCCAGCATCGCGGCACGGGCGAGGCGGCCCGGCCGGCCGGTGAAGGTGGCGGCCAGCCGAGTCCGCAGGGTGCGGACGCCCTGGCGCCAGGACCGCTCAGGACCGGGAAGCATCCGGGGGACCTGCCGCTGCGGGGGCGAGCCGTGCGCCGGGGTGCGCGAACCGGTGGGGAGACTGCCGCAGGACCACGCGAACTCCCCTTTCCGCCCATTCTCGCCCGCGGCCGGGTCGTGCCCCTCCGCCTGCCGTCAAACGATTCCCAGCATGTGCAGGCCTAGCCGCACGCCCGGGCAGCGGCAAGGCGTGTTTCCGCCATGCCGCCAGGGCCGTGGCGCCGGGTTCCGGCCGCCTGCCTGCCCGCGATCCGGCCGCCACGGCAGGCGGCAGGCCGGGGCGTGCCGGGTACCGCCCGGTGGGCAGCCGTCATGCCGGGCGGCTTCAGGCGGTGGCGGTGCTTCGCCACAGGTCCGGCACGGCGACCCGCTCGGCCGCGGGCTGGCTGAGCTGGCGGAGCACGGTGCCGACCGCGCCCTGCATCTGCTGCAGCAGCAGGTCCGCCTGCTCGATGTCGAGCTCGGCGATGGTGGTGTGGTCGGGCGTGTCGTGGATCAGCACGACCCTGCCGGCGATGGCAAAAGCGCGAAAGCTGCTCATGCCCGGAAGCCTGCTACGGTTTCGTGAAGAACTCAAGAAACCGTGATGGACGCTCCCCGGCTGGGGCTGGGAAGGCGGGTTTGCGGCGGGAAGCCGTCCCTTCTGGCGGAGAAGCGGCACGGCGACTCCGGGGTGCATCCGCGATCCGACGTCAGCCCAGGCCGAAGAGGCGGCGGGCATTGCCGCCGAGGATCAGTGCTTCCTGTTCCGCCGGCAGGTTCAGCGCCCGCACATGCACGGTGTCGGCGCCGATAAAGGGATCGTCGGCACCCCAGAGCAGGTGTTCCGGCCCGACGATCTCCAGCGCCATGCGCAGCGCCGGCGCGGAAAAGGCGCAGGTGTCGAAGAACAGGCGCTTCGCCACGGTGCTGGGCGGCTCATCCAGGTGGGCGCGGCAATCCGGAAACAGGCGCCAGCCATTGTCCAGGCGTTGCAGCAGGGACAGCAGGGCGCCACCGGTATGGGCCACCACCATCGGGAAGTTCGGGTAGCGGCTGAACACGCCGCCATAGATCATGCGTGTCAGCATGGTGGTGGTGTCGTAGATCAGCCCGACCCGCAGCGGCATTTCGTAGCCCTGCATGGCCGGATCGCCCTCGGGCGGCATCATGGGATGCTCGATCACGGGAATCCGGCCGGCATCGAGCCGGGCCCAGAGCGGCTCGAAGCGCTGTGCGTCCAACTGCAGCCCGGACACGTTGGAGCCGATCAGCACCCCCGCGAAGCCGGGTGCTGCGGCGACGCGGTCCAGCTCCGCCAGCGCCGCTTCCGTGTCGGAAAGGGGCAGGCTGGCGATGGCGCGGAAGCGGTCGGGATGCGCCTGCGCCGCGGCCAGGAGCGCATCGTTGCTGCGGCGGCATACGTCCACCTGCGCCACGCCGTCCCAGGGATAAACGTTGGGCGTGCTGAGCGAGAGCAGCCGCATCGTCACGCCCAGCTCGTCCATGCGGCGCAGGCGGGCGTCGAGGCTCAGGAATTCGTCGCGGAACCACAGCACGCTGTGGTGCGCGCCGCGCAGAAAGGTCTGCCCGCCGGGGTCGCGCTGCACGGACAGGCCGAGATGCTGGGTCAGCTCCTCGGCATAGGCACGGTCCACGAGATGCGCGTGCGCGTCGACAATCATGGCGCGGGCTCCGCCGCGACGATCACGCGCGGGCTCCGTCGCGACGGTCATCGCGCGGGTTCCACGGGGCGGATCGCGGTGGCGAGGATGCTGGTGTCCACGCGCGGCTCCGTGCGCAACCCGGCGCGGGTGCCGGTGGTGAGCACGGAGAAGTAGAGCGGCAGCACGGCGTGGTCCTCCATGGCGACGCGGCTGGCCTGTTGCAGCAGGCTTTCGCGCGGCGCGTTCTCCGGCGTGCGCTTGGCGCGCTCCAGCAGGGCGTCGAGCCGCGGGTTGGAATAGCGGCCCTTGTTCAGCATGCCGTTGCCGCTGGCCGCATCGGCGGTCTGCACGAGATAGGACAGGATCAGGCTCATCTCGCCACTATAGGCCTGCGAGCCACCGATATAGGCGCTGTACTCGAAGCGGTTGCGCCGACCCACGAAGGCCGACCAGGGCGCGCCGTCCACCTCCGTTCGCACGCCGATGCGGCCCCAGCCGGAACCGATCGCCTGCGCCACCTGCTGGATGTTGGGGTAGCGGTCGCTGGCGGTGCCGAGCACGAGGCGAAAGCCGTTGGGGTAGCCGGCCTCGGCCAGCAGCTGCCGGGCACCGGCGGGGTCGAAGCGCTCCACCGCGGCGGCAGGATCGGCGCCGAACATGAAGGGCGGCACCAGCTCGGCCGCGGGCAGGGCGGCGCCTTCCATCAGCCGCTGCGCGATGGCCTGGCGGTCGATGGCCAGGGACAGGGCGCGGCGCACGCGCGGGTCCTTCAGCGGGTTGCGCCCTTCCGTGCCCGACACGCCGGGCGAGGGTTCGGCGAAGCTGTCCAGCGTGATGTACATGATCTGGTTGGTGGGGCCGCTCCAGAGCGCCACGCGGCGGTCGTTGCGCAGTTCCGCCACGGAGGCCAGTGGCACGTTCTCGATCACGTCCACGTCGCCCGCCAGCAGCGCGGCGGTGCGTGCGCCACCATTGGGGATGGGCCGGAAGGTGACGCGCTCCCAGGGCTCGGCGCCACGCCAGTGGTCGGGGTTGCGGTCCAGCACGAGTCGGTTGCCGCGCGACCACTCGACGAAGCGGTAGGGGCCGGTGCCGACCAGCCCGGCGCCGGTGTTCAGCTCGGCGGTGGTGCGGCCTTCGGGGGCTGCGCCGCCGCTCTGCGCCCGGCCCATGATGGCGAAGAGGCTGAGATTGGCGGGCACCAGCGGGTCCGGCTCGCGCGAGCGGATGCGGATCGTGTGCGGGCCGGCGACCTCCACCGCCTCGATGTTGCCGGTATAGACCACGAAGGAGGAGGGGCTGTTCGGCACCAGCGGGATGCGGCTGATCGTGAAGGCCACGTCATCGGCGGTGAAGGCGCCGCCGTCGGAGAAGCGCACGCCCTCGCGCAGCGTGAACTCCCAGGTACGGTCGTCCAGGGCGCGCCAGCCGGTCGCCAGCCCGGGCACGAGGCGCTGCTGCGCGTCCTGCTGCACCAGCCCGTCGAAGATGTGCCAGCCGGTGGCGACGTTGGTCCAGAAATTGTGGAAATGCGGGTCGAGCGAGGTGGGCTCCGCCGCGAGGCCGATGCGTAGCTCCGCCGCGCCGGCGGGGGAGGCGAGGGCGAGCAGCGCCGCCAGCAGGGCGCGCGGAAGCCTGGGCCTCCGAAGGCTGAAGCGTGTCACCCCGTTCCTCCCCTGTGCGTCGGCGACGGTTGCGGCGGGCGCCGCAACCGAACACCGCGGAGGCATTTCCCTGCCCCAGGGAGCACCCTAGGCACCCGGCGCTACGGCCCCTGTCCCCAGGGCGGGGGACAGTTCCGGCCGGGTCCCCCGGCTAGTGCTGCGCCGGGCAAGGAACGGGTGCAGCACGGCCCGCGGGGGGAGGAAAGGGCGCTGTCAGTCCGCCGAGATCGACGCCGCCGTGATGATGCGCTTGTAGATCGCGGCCTCGCGCAGGATGCGCTCGCGCATGGCCTCCGGCGGGCCGCCGAGGGCGCGCAGGCTGAGGCGGCCCATCAGTTCCCGGGCTTCGTCGGTGGCGAGGGCGACGTTGATCTCGCGGTTCAGCGTCTCGATCACCGGGGCGGGCGTGTTGGCCGGCGCGACGAAGCCGTTCCAGGAGGTGAGGTTGAGGTCCGCCAGCCCCAGCTCCGTGGGCAGCGGCACGTTGGGCAGGCTGGGCAGGCGCGCCTGGCCGGTGGCCAGCAGCGCGTTCATGCGGCCGGCTTCCACGTGCGGGCCGACGGTGGACACGCCGTCGAACAGCAGGTCCAGCTGCCCGGCCACGATGTCGTTCAGCGCCGGCGCGCCGCCGCGATAGGGCACATGGGTCAGCTGCGTGCCGGTCAGCGTGGCGAAGAGTTCGCCCGTCAGGTGGCCGAAGCTGCCGATGCCGCCGGAGCCGAAGGTGACCTTGCCGGGATTGGCCTTGGCCGCCGTCACCAGTTCGGCCACGCTGGAAAAGCCGCTGTTCTTGCTGGCCGCCATGATCACCGGCACTTCCGAGATCATGGCCACGGGAACCAGCGAGGTCGGCAGTTCATAACCGGCGTTGCGGTAAACGTAAGGCGCGATCACGAAAACGCCGGTGGTGCCGAACAGCAGCGTGTGGCCGTCCGGCGCGGCGCGGGCGACGTATTGCGCCCCCAGCGTGCCGCCGGCGCCGGTGCGGTTCTCCATCACGACGGGCTGGCCGAGGCTGCGCTGCAGGTGCAGCGACACGATGCGGCCGATGCCGTCCGACTGGCCGCCGGGCGGGAAAGGGTTCACCACCGTCACGACGTGGTTGGGATAGCGCGCCTGCGCGCCGGCCAGGCCGGGCCATTGCGGCGCCAGCAGGGCGGCGCCCGCCGCGCTGCGCAATACGCTTCGTCGGTTCATCTCGCGGGCGTCTCCGATGTTGGGAACATGCTACAGGGCGACCTGGGCGGCGTCGTAGGTGTAGATCCAGTCGTAGCGCCGCCTGATCGTGCCGGGGTCGAACTCGCGCGCCACGAAGCCGGGCGCGATCTCCGGCCGGGCGAGGTCGGGATTGTGGAAGCGCGACGCGTTGTCGTCGGCGGCGCGCACGATGCCGGCGGTGCGGTCGCGGCGCGCCTCCTCGTAGCGGCGCAGGGCTTCGGGCACGTCGGGGAACGCGTCCAGCGCGCGCGCCAGCACCATGCCGTCCTCGATCGCCATGTTGGCGCCCTGGGCCAGGAAGGGCAGGGTGGGGTGGCAGGCATCGCCCAGCAGCGTCACGCGGCCGACGCTCCAGCGCGGCATCGGCGCACGGCCCAGCAGCGCCCATTTGTACGGCTCGTCGATCTCGCGGACGATGGCCTGCACGTCCGGGTGCCACAGGGCGAAGTCGGCCTGGATCTCCGCCGTGGTGCCGCGCTCCGACCAGCTTTCCACCCGCCAGTCATCGCGCTCCACCGCCGCCACCAGGTTCAGCAGCGCGCCGCCGCGCAGCGGATAGGTGACGACGTGCCCGTGCGGGCCGATCCAGTTGCTGCTGCCGGCTTCGCGCAGGCGTTCGGGCACGCGGTCCATCGGGATCAACCCGCGCCAGGCCACGAAGCCGGTGAAACGCGCTTCGGAGCCGCCGAACAGGGCCTCGCGGATGCGCGAATGCACGCCGTCGGCGCCGATCAGCGCCGCGCCGTGGAAGCGCCCGCCGCCAGCCGTCAGTACCGTAACGCCGTCGCCGTCCTGCTCCACCCCGATGCAGCGCTGGCCGAGGCGGATGGCGCCGGGGCTGCGCGCTTCCAGGGCCTGCACCAGCACGCGGTGGAAGTCGCCGCGATGCACCATCCAGTAGGGCGCGGTGTTGGCCACGGCGGTGCCGGTGCGGACATTGATGAAGGGCCAGCTCTGCCCGGTGTTGAACAGCCGCACCACCTTGCCGTCGGGCACCGTGGCGATGCTTTCCATCTCCGCCCGCAGCCCGAGCGTGCAGAGCACGCGCGAGCCGTTGGCGGCGATCTGCACGCCGGCGCCCAGCTCGCGCAGTGCCGAGGCCTGTTCCAGCACGGTCACGGGAAAGCCGCGCCGCTGCAGGGCCAGCGCCGCCACCAGCCCGCCGATGCCGGCGCCGGCCACCAGGACCATCGGCTTCGCGGCCACCTCGCGCATCACCGTGGCACGGTGCCGGAACCGCATCGTCGCGGACTGCGCATGGTCCTCCCCTCCGCTTCGTTGCCGACACGCTATCGGATACGCTGTGGCAGGGAAAGCCGGGCGGTGGTTGACGCGCGGTCGCCTCGCCGCGCCAGATCCGCCGGCACGAATCACCGACCACCCTCGCCCTGAATGGAACCTGTTCCCATGCGAACCAGCTTCGACTTCATCGTGATCGGCGCGGGCTCCGCAGGGGCGGTGGTGGCCAGCCGGCTGAGCGAGGACCCCGCGGTGTCCGTGCTGCTGCTGGAAGCCGGCGGGCCGGACAAGCATCCTTTCCAGGTGATGCCGCTGGCCTTCACCAAGGTGTCGCAGAGCGACAGCGTCACCTGGACCTTCGAAACGGAGCCGGAGCCCGGGCTGGGCGGCCGCAGCCTGCCGATCCGGCGCGGGCGCACGCTGGGCGGCTCTTCCTCGGTGAACGCGCAGATCTGCATCCGCGGCAATCCCGCCGACTACGACGGCTGGGCGCAGAAGGGGCTGCGCGGCTGGAGCTATGCCGAGGTGCTGCCGTATTTCCGGAAGCTGGAAAACAGCTGGCGCGGCGAGTCCGAATTCCACGGTGTCGGCGGCCCGATCCAGGTCAGCCCCGTGCTGCACGAGGACATGCTGTTCGAGCCGATGAAGCAGGCGGCGATCCGCGCCGGCATCCCCTTCTCGGAAGACCCCAACGGCGTGCAGCAGGAGGGCATCTCCCGCATGGAGGCCACCACCGGCGGCGGCGAGCGCTCCAGCACCGCGCGGGCCTATCTGCGCCCGGCCAGCGGGCGGCCCAACCTGACGATCCTGACCCATGCGCCCACGACGCGCATCCTGCTGGACGGCGACCGCGCCGTGGCCGTCGAGTACCGCCACCGCGGCGAGCCGAAGCGCGCGGAAGCGGCCCGCGAGATCGTGCTCTCGGCCGGCAGCTACCAGTCGCCGCAGATCCTGATGCTGTCGGGCATCGGCCCGGCCGACGAGCTGCGTGAGGTCGGCGTGGAGCCGCTGCACGACCTGCCCGGCGTTGGCCGGAACCTGAGCGAGCATCCCAACATGCTCAACATCTTCGGCGTGCGCGACAAGGAAGGGCTGACCAAGCACCTGCGGCTGGACCGCGCCACGGCGGCGGTGGCGCAGTGGTTCGCCACGCGCGAGGGCGCCTTCGCCACCAACGGCGCCGCGGCCAACGTCTTCCTGAAGACGCAGGCGGGGCTGGACCGGCCGGACGTGCAGCTGATCTGCATGAGCGTCAACAATTCCGCCGATCTGTGGTTCCCCGGCGTGACGGCGCCGCCGACCTACTGCTTCTCCGTGCGTGTCGGCGCGCTGCATCCGGACTCGCGCGGCTGGGTGAAGCTGCGTTCCGCCAACCCGGACGACAAGCCGCGCATCCGCTTCAACATGTTCCAGGTGGAAAGCGACCTCGACACCATGGTGCGCGGCGTGCAGTTCTGCCGCCGCATGTTCGGCGAGGAACCGCTGCGCGGCATGATCACGGGCGAGCTGATGCCCGGCCCCGCGGTGCAAACCCCAGCCGAGATCGCCGCCAGCATCCGCGCCAATGCCGGGCACCGCTCGCATCCCGTGGGCACCTGCCGCATGGGGCTGGACGAGATGGCGGTGGTGGATGCGGAACTGCGGGTGCGCGGCATCCGCGGGCTGCGGGTGGCGGATGCCTCGGTGATGCCGGAACTGCCCAGCGGCAACACCAACATCCCCACCATCATGATCGGCGAGAAAGCGGCGGACCTGCTGCGCCAGGGCTGAAGGGCCGCACCGCCGCGACGGCGGCGGTGCCTTCCCGGTGAAGGCGGCACGGCATCGCGCGGTGCCGGAATCCTGTGCCTCCGTGCGCGCTGCGCGCTCAGGCCATGCATTGCGGTTGCAATGCCCCGCAGTCTGCACAACCACTGGTCCAGGCCGGATCGTGAGCAGATGCAGGGGACAGGCGAGCATCGCGTGCACTCGCGGGGACGTGATGCTGCGCGTCAAGGACTGCCGGTGCGGGCTGTTGCCGAAAGTTACTGTCAGACAGCGGGAAGAACACGATTCGCGTTGCGACGGGCGGTTGCTGCTGCCCGCGATGCGCACGTTCTGGTGCGAAAACGGACAGAACGGACCGCCGTCGACGTCTAGCCCTGGCCTGGGGCCCGGGAACGGGTTCCCTGGAAGCGAACAGGATGGGGATCGATCCCTTGAAGAACGGCGATCAAGTAAAGCTCCGACCTGGTCTCGAAGGGACGCCGGCTTCGCGTGCCGGCTACCGCAAGATCGACCCGACGGAGATCGGAGTCGTGGTGGACGTGTCACCACTCAGCACGCGCTACCCGCTGGTGGCCGTGCGCTTCGGCGAAACCACCTTGCCGTTGCGCTACGCCCGGGACTTCGTGGTCGTTTCCCAGCCGCAGGGCTGACACGCTCCCCCCGGGCCGGGAGGAATCCGGGCCCGGGCGGCAGCGCGTGCCGACGCGGTCGGCCCCCGATCCTTCCCGCGGCACGGGCCGGCCGCGACCGGGCCTCGCTCCGCCATCGCGGCACGGGTTCAGCGCAGGGCCCGGCTTGCCCGCCGCGGCCGGGCAGCGCATAGGAGCCTTCTATCCGGGGGGAGCCCGTTTCGCGGGCTGAGAGGCAGGGATCGGCCCTGCGACCCCTTGAACCTGATCCGGGTCATGCCGGCGAAGGGATCGGTGGTTCGCATGGCGCCCTCGCTCAACCTTTCCTTGCCTGGAATCCGTCTCGGCGGCCGTGCCGTGCTCGGCGCCGCCACGCTGGACTTCGCCGCCGGCGAGGTGACGGCGTTGCTGGGACCTTCCGGCGTGGGCAAGTCCACCCTGCTGCGCCTTTTGGCGGGGCTGCTGCCCTTGCCGCCGGAGGCGCGCATCCGCACCGGGGACGGCGCGCCGCTGGCCGGGCGTATCGCCTGGATGGGCCAGCAGGACCTGCTGCTGCCCTGGCTGGACCTGCTGAACAATGTCTGCCTCGGCGCCCGGCTGCGCGGCCAGCGGCCCGACCGGGCGCGGGCGCGGCAGCTGCTGGACGCCGTGGGGCTGGCGGGGCGGGAAGCGGCGCGGCCGGCGGAGCTTTCGGGCGGCATGCGGCAGCGCGGGGCGCTGGCGCGCACGCTGATGGAAGACCGCCCCTTCGTGCTGATGGACGAGCCCTTCTCCGCCGTGGACGCCCCCACCCGGCACCGCCTGCAGTCCCTGGCCGCCGGGCTGCTGCGCGGCCGCACCGTGCTGCTGGTGACGCACGACCCGCTGGAAGCACTGCGGCTGGCGCACCGCATCCTGGTGCTGCGGCCGGCGGCCGAGGGCGCCCTGCCGGAAGACCACCCAATGCCGGACAGCCTGCCGCCGCGCGCCGCCCGGGACCCGGCGGTGCTGGCGGCGCAGGCCGCGCTGCTGGAACGGCTGGCGGAGGCGGCATGAGGCCGCTGCTGGCGGCGGCGGGGCTGCTGCTGCTCTGGGAAGGCTTCGTGCGCTGGTCGGGGGTTCCGCCCTTCCTGCTGCCCTCGCCGCTGCGGGTGGCCGATGTGCTGTGGAACCGCTGGGGCGTGCTGGCGGGCCATGCCGTCACCACGGGCACGGAAATCCTGCTGGGCCTGGGCTTCGGCACGCTGCTGGGGGTGGCGGTGGCGCTGCTGCTGGTGGCTTGGCGCGGCGGGCGGCGCTGGATCCTGCCGCTGCTGATCGCCAGCCAGGCCGTGCCGGTCTTCGCCATCGCGCCGCTGCTGACGCTGTGGCTGGGCTTCGGCCTGGCCAGCAAGATCACCATGGCCACGATCATCATCTTCTTCCCCGTGGCCACCGCCTTCTACGACGGCTTGCGCCGCACGGAGCCGGGCTGGCTGGACCTCGCCGCCACCATGGGCGCGTCGCGCGCCGCGGTGCTGTGGCGCCTGCGCGTGCCGGCGGCGCTGCCGGGGCTCGCTTCCGGGCTGCGGGTGGCGGCGGCGGTGGCGCCGATCGGCGCGGTGGTGGGGGAATGGGTCGGGGCGTCCTCGGGCCTCGGCTACGTCATGCTGCAGGCCAACGGGCGCAGCCAGACGGACGTGATGTTTGCCGCCCTCGCCGTGCTGGCCACGATGGCCATGGCGCTGTGGTTCCTCACCGACCGGCTGCTGCGGGCGCTGCTGCCCTGGCAGCCCGACCAGCTTCACGACCCCCAGGGAGACACACCGTGACCCAACTGACCCGCCGCGCCCTGCCGGCGCTGGCCGCGCTGGCGCTGCCCGTGGCCGAGGCCCGGGCGCAGGCCCCCGCGCCGGCGGCAGCCCCCCGGGGGGCTGCCCCGGCCGCGGCCCCGGCCAGGCTGACGCTGATGCTGGACTGGTTCGTGAACCCCGACCACGCGCCGATCGTGGTGGCGCAGGAGAACGGCCACTTCGCCCGTGCCGGGCTGGAGGTCCGCATCGTCGCTCCCGCCGATCCCAACGACCCGCCGCGGCTGGTGGCGGCGAAGCAGGCGGACCTCGGCGTCTACTACCAGAAGAACCTGCACCTCGCGGTGGACCAGGGATTGCCGCTGGTGCGCGTCGGCACGCTGGTGGCCACGCCGCTGTCCACGCTGACGGTGCTGCGCGACGGGCCGATCAAGGCGCTGGCCGACCTCAAGGGCAAGAAGATCGGCTTCTCCACCGCGGGCTTCGAGGAAATCTCGGTGGACACGATCCTCGGCACGGCCGGGCTGTCCTCCCGCGACGTGACCATGATCAACGTCAATTTCGGCCTGTCCTCGGCGCTGATGTCCGGGCAGGTGGACGCCATCCTCGGCGGCTTCCGCAACTTCGAGCTGCACCAGATGGAGATCGAGGGCCGCCCCGGCCGCGCCTTCTATCCCGAGCAGCACGGCATGCCGATCTACGACGAGCTGATCTACGTCGCCCATCGCGACCGCGCCGGCGACCCCGCCCTGCGCCGCTTCATGGACGCGATCGAGGGCGCCACCGCCTTCCTGGTGAACAACCCCGAGGAATCCTGGCGCATGTTCATCGCCGGCCAGCGCCGGGAGCTGGACGACGAGCTGAACCGTCGCGCCTTCCGCGACACGCTGAACCGCTTCTCGCTGAGCCCGGCGGCGCTGGACGCCAACCGCTACCAACGATTCGCGCGCTTCCTGCAGGACCGGCGGATGATCCGCAGCGTGCCGCCCCTGGCGCAGTACGCGGTGGAACTGCCGGTGGCCTGAAGGCGGCGCGGCCGGGGCGGGCGCTGGCCGTGGCCGGCGCCTCGCCGTTTCGGGCCTGCGATGCCCCCGCGCCGCGACAGCGGTTCCGCCGGACGGTTGCGAAACACTTGGCACGTTCGCTTGAGCGCGCAGCCCGCGCCCTTCCCCGGGCGTTCCGTGGGCTGACGAATTTCTTGCAAGGCGGGCGTGAACGGAATGACCAAGGTGACGATCGAGCTGCCGGACGAGGTGGCCGAGGTGATCAATCAGGCGGCCGAGGAGCTGGGCACCACCTCGGACGAGTTGCTGGTGCAGGTGGTGGCCGACGCGGTGCACGACATGCCCGGCACCTCCGAGGACGAGGACTGGCGCTACCGCTGATTCGCGGTCCGGCGGCGCGCCTTTTTCGGGCTGCCCGCGCCGCTAGCGCCGGAAGGGCTTGCTCAGGAAGGCGGAGCCGGCGCGGCCGAAGCGCCACGGGGTGTCCGCCCCGCGCGTGATGCCGATGCGCGGGCCGACCAGCAGTTCCGGGGCGGTGTCGCGGTTGCGCAGGGTGAAGGGTGGCTGGTCCAGCGGCTGGCCGTCCAGCGCCTTGGTCACGCCCAGTGCCTGGGTCAGGCGGCCGGGGCCGCTGCACAGCAGGCGCGGCTCGGCGGTGTTGCGCCGCTGCGCCATGCGCTCCAGGCCCTCCGTGGGTTCCAGCGCCCGGATCAGCACCGCGCTGCCCGGGGCCTCGCCGCATACGAGGTTGAGGCACCAGTGCATGCCGTAGGACCGGTATACGTAGGCATGCCCGGGCGGCCCGAACATTGCCGCGTTGCGCGCCGTGGGGCCCGCGAAGCTGTGCGAGGCCGCGTCGTCCCGGCTATAGGCTTCCGTCTCCACCACGATCCCGCCGACGCCGTCCACCAGCAGCTGCGTGCCGATCAGGTCGCGCGCGACATCGGCCACGGGACGGCGGAAGAAGTCGGGGGGCAGCGGCGGCACGGGGCCTCGAGGCGTAGGTGGGCGAGGGCAGGGCGGCCCGGCGGGCCGTTCCCCCGATAGCGGGCGGCCGGGTGGCGGAAAAGGCCCCGGGCCCCGGTCGCGCGACACGCCGCGCAGGGCTTTGCGCCGGGGGCATTGCGCTGGGCCGCCGTGGGCGCATCTATGGGGCCCTCAGTTTCTTGGGGAAAGAGCGCTGCCATGGACACCATCCTGGACCCGAACCGCCCCGCCGCCGGCGGAAGCACCGACGCCGACATCATCCGTGATGGCGACCAGAAGACCTTTATGCAGGACGTGGTGGAGGCTTCGCGCCAGGTCCCCGTGCTGGTGGACTTCTGGGCGACCTGGTGCGGCCCCTGCAAGCAGCTGACGCCCACGCTGGAAAAGGTGGTCCGCGCCGCCGGCGGCCGGGTGAAGCTGGTCAAGATCGACATCGACAAGAACCAGGCGCTGGTGCGCCAGCTGGCCCAGCTGGGGCTGCCCCTGCAGTCCGTACCGACGGTGGCGGCCTTCTGGCAGGGGCAGATCGCCGACCTGTTCCAGGGCGCCCTGCCCGAGAGCGAGGTGAAGCGCTTCATCGAGACGCTGCTCAAGGCGGCCGGCGGCCAGATGCCCACGGCCGACCTGCTGGCCGAGGCCAAGGCGGCGGCCGAGGAAGGCGACCACCAGGGCGCGCTGGAACTCTTCGGAACCCTGGCCCAGGCCGAGCCGGAGAATGCCGAGGCGCTGGCCGGCGTCGCGCGCTCGCTGATGGAGCTGGGCCAGGAGGAGCAGGCCAAGGCCGTGCTCGCCCAGGCCCCGGCCAAGATCGCGAACCACGCCGAGATCGTGTCCGTGCGCTCGGCGCTGGAACTGGCCGAGCAGGGCCGCGCCGCCCGGTCCAAGCTGGCGGAGTTCGAGAGCCGGCTGGCGGCCGACCCCAACGACCACGCCGCGCGGATCGAGCTGGCGGTGGCGCTGAACGCCGCCGGCGAAAGGGCCGCCGCGGCCGACGCGCTGCTGGAAGCGGTGAAGCGCGACCGCGCCTGGAACGAGGAGGCAGCGCGCAAGCAGCTGCTGAAGTTCCTGGAAGCCTGGGGCTTCGGCGACCCGGCCTCCGTGGCGGCGCGGCGCAAGCTGTCCTCCCTGCTGTTCAGCTGAGGAAAGGGCCCAGCCCCCATGCCCGCCTTTCATCCCCGGCCCGACGCCCTGCCGGAGGAGATCGGGGTGTTTCCCCTGGCGGGCGCCCTGCTGCTGCCGGAGGGGCGCCTGCCCCTCAACATCTTCGAGCCGCGCTACCTCGCCCTGGTGGGGGACAGCCTGGGGCGGGGACGGCTGCTGGGCATGATCCAGCCCGACCAGGCGGCCTCGGAGGCGAGGGGCGAGGGCGCGGCGCCCGCCCTGTACCGGGTGGGCTGCCTGGGGCGCGTGACCTCCTTCTCGGAAACCGAGGACGGGCGCCTGCTGATCACCCTGCTCGGCGTGGTGCGTTTCCGCGTCGCGGCCGAGCTGGAAGGCCGGGCCGGCTATCGCCGGGTCCGGGCCGATTATGCCGGGTTCCTCGACGACCTCGTGCCCGACCGCCCGGCCCCGGCCTTCGACCGCGCCGGGCTGATGGCGGCGCTGCGCCCGTATTTCCGCTCCCGCCGGATCGAGGTGAACTGGGACGCCATCGAGCAGGTGCCCGACACCATGCTGGTCACCACGCTGGCCATGGTGTGTCCCTTCGATCCGCGCGAGAAGCAGGCGCTGCTGGAAGCGCCCGATCCCGAGGACCGGGCCCGCGTCCTGCTGACCTTGTTGCAGATGGAAGTGCTCGGCGGACCGGATGCCGCATCGGGTCCCCCGAGCTGAAGGAGCCTGAGCGAGAATGAGCGAGAGCGTGAACGCGGCTGCTGCGCCGGCCGGTGGGGCGGTGGACCCGCGCCTGCTGGAGATCCTGGTCTGCCCGGTGACCAAGGGGCCGCTGCGCTACGACCGGGAACGGGGCGAGCTGGTCAGCGAGGGGGCCGGGCTGGCCTATCCCATCCGCGACGGCATCCCGATCATGCTGCCCGACGAAGCGCGCCGGCTGGACGGCTGACGGCACCATGGGCGGTCCGGTGCCGGTCGAGATACGGCTTCACCGGGCCGAGCAGGCCCTGGAGGTCGGCTGGCCCGACGGCACCCGCCACCGCCTGCCCGCGGAATACCTGCGGGTGGAGAGCCCCTCCGCCGAGGTGCAGGGCCACGGCCCCGGGCAGAAGACCCTGGTGCATGGCCGCCGCCAGGTCGGTATCCTCCGGCTGGAGCCGGTGGGCCACTACGCCATCCGCGTGATCTTCGACGACGGCCACGACACCGGCATCTACGCCTGGGACGCCCTGCGGCGCCTGGGCGAGGAACAACCGGAGCGCTGGGCCGCCTATCTCGCCGAGCTCGCCGCCCGCGGCCTGTCGCGCGACCCGCTGCGGCGCACCCCTGCATCCGGCGCGCCGGCCCGGCCGTAACGGCAGCACCTCCCAGGAGAAACCGATGTCGCTGTTTTCCCGCCTGCTTCCCGCCGCGGGGGCGCTGCTGGCCTTCGGCGGCATCGCCCTGGCCCAGGCGCCCGGCAACGCGCCGCCGGCCAATGCCCCGGCCGCCGGCGCGCCGTCCAGCAACGCGCCGGCCGCCAGTGCGCCGACGCGGATGCGCGGCACGATCGCGGCGCTGGAGGGCAACACCCTGACGGTGGCGACCCGCGAAGGCCCGCGCGTGCCGGTGATGCTGAACGAGCCGCTGACCGTCTCCGCCCTGCGCCGCATGACCCTGGAGGAGATCACCCCCGGCGCCTATGTCGGCGTGGTGGGCGAGCCCGCGGCCGACGGCACGCTGCGCGCGGTGGCGGTGCAGGTCTTCCCCGAGGCGCTGCGCGGCACGGCCGAAGGGCAGTTCGCCTGGGACCTGGCGCCCAACACCAACATGACCAACGCCACCGTCACCGCCTCGGTCGCCAACACCTCGGGCCGTGAGATGACGGTGAACTTCCGCGGCCAGACGGCGCAGATCCAGGTGCCGCCGGGCACGCCGATCCTGACGCCGATCCCCGCCGCGCGATCCGACCTGGTGGTGGGGGCGCCGGTGATGCTCTCGGCCACGCGCAACGCGGAAGGGCAGCTCGGCACCGCCCGCGTCACCGTGGGCAAGGACGGCGTGGCGCCGGCCAACTGATGTCGGAGGCGGCGCTCCCCCACGCGCGGCGGCCGCGCGACCCTGCCCGGGCGGCGCGGCCGAAACCGCTGCCCTGGCCCTGGCGCGACCGGGGCGGGCGCTTCTCCTGGTTCAAGGCGCTGCCCTTCGCGGCCACGCTGCTGCCCGGCGCCGTCACCGCCGGGCAATGGGCGCTGGACGAGCTGGGGGCGGAGCCCTTCACCGCCGCAATCCACGACACCGGCCTCTGGGCGATCCGCTTCCTGGCGATCAGCCTGGCGGTGTCGCCGCTGAAGCGCCTGGGGGAATGGCCGCGGGTGCTGCAGCTGCGCCGCATGCTCGGCCTCGCCGCGCTGGGCTACGCGGTTGCGCACCTGTTCCTCTACGTGCTGGACCAGGATTTCCGCCTGCTGCACGTGGCGGCGGAGCTGCTGCGGCGGAACTATCTGACCATCGGGCTGATGGGGCTGATCGGGATGGGGGTGCTGGGCTGGACCTCCACGGACGGGTCGATCCGCCGCCTGGGGCGGGAATGGAAGCGGGTGCACGCCATCGTTTACGCGGTTGTGCCGCTGGCGGTGGTGCACTTCTTCCTGCAATCCAAGGTGGACGTGTCGGAAGCCGTGCTGATGGGCGGCTTCTTCCTGTGGCTGGTGCTGTGGCGCCTTCTGCCGATCACCTGGCAGGCACGCATCCCCGCGCTGCTGGGGCTGGCGGTGGTGTCGGCGCTGGGCACGGCGGCGATGGAATACGCCTGGTACGCCCTGGCCACGCGGGTCCCGGCGGAACGGCTGCTCTGGGCCAATCTGGACGTGTCCTTCGGCCTGCGGCCGGCGGTCTGGGTGGGGGTGCTGGGGCTGGCGGTGGCGGTGGCAGTCGCGGGGTGGCGCGGGCTGCGGCACCTGCGGCGCGGCGGCGGCGGAGTGCGGGAACACTGAAAAGGCGGGCTGGCTGCCGGACTTGCCTGCCCCTAGCCCGACGCGCATCCTGCACATGCGAGCAGGAATGAGTCCCCGGTTGACCCTTCCGGCAGCGATGTGCGTTCGGGTGTCCAAAGGGGCATCGGAGTAGGGTTGTTTTGAGCAAGGTAGCCGTTGTCTGCGGGGCACTGCGCCAGCCCCTGGAATTCGCTGCAGCGATTGAGCGGCTGCTGTATCACCGCGATCTCGGCCATATCGACCGCATCATCCTTTCGACCTGGCATGGTGAGCTCGGCCAGCTCGACGGAGTGGCCGATATCCTCTCGTCCCATGGCGTGGATGTCGTGGAGGGCACTCCGCCAGGCAACCTGGGCCCCGGGAACATCTATGCCCAGAAGAAGGCCTTGTTGCAGGCGCTGCTGCGGCTATCGCCCGACACCGTCGTCATCAAGCTGCGGACCGACAAGAGTGCCGTGCTGCTCGATCGCTACGTCGAGCGGTGCCGGGGGGATCTGACGCCGGCCGATCCTGTTCTGAGCGGCTTCACGCGGCGTGTCGTTGTGTCCCGCCTGTCGACAACACTGCCTTTCATGATCGACGATTTCGCCTTTATCGGCTTGGCGTCCGATCTTCTGCTGATGACCGGCGGAAGCGACGGGCTCAATGCTTATTGGGCAGAACTGCAGCCGACTGCCGAGATGAACTGGATGTATGCGCCTCTGCTGCGTCGGGATTTCATGCTGGAACGCTTCTTCTCCAGCTTCCGGGCTCGCCGTGTCTCGGCGGGTCTGATGCAGTTGGCCCGGAACTGGTCCGAAATCCCGGCGCCGATCATGTCGTTCCTGAGCCATTACTGGCGCATCGTCCACGGCTCCTACGAGATCATCCACAACTCACCATTGCCACGAGAATACCGCCCATTGGATCTGCTGCGGCAAGCCGCGGAATACCCGCATGTTCGAAGCGTGGGCGAATACGTGACCATCACCAACGAAGCCATCATGGCCCAGATCGTTGCGACGCTCCCGGAGGCAGCAGGGACGGAGCATCAGGACGTCAATGCACGCCAGGTATCGGCAACTCAGGAGGCCTGCGAAGCATTGGCGGCATTGTTCCCGGCCGCGGTTGTCAAGGATGTGCGGGAGCATGCTTCCAACGCACGGGGGGGCAACCTGCCGCCGCGCGCTCTGCTGGAATGCGTTCTCGGCAAACGGCACGAGGACCTTCCCTCGGGGGAGCGGGAAATCCTGGCGCAACTGATGAGCGACGAGAGCCGGCGTGTGCCCTTCCAGAACGTCATGACGCAGATCGCCAGGGCCTACATGGATGGTTCCAGTGGCCTGCCACGGCGTCCGGACGCGGTTCGTCACTGGGCCCGGGAGGCCGCCAAGATGCGCGATCCGCAAGCCTTGGGCCTCCTGGTTTCCCTGCATGTCGACCCCCAGGCAGCAGTTCGGGACCCGGATGTCCGAATGGCTCTCGCGGCTGCCGGCATACGTGACGGCGAACTGTTCAGCACTCTCGCGGAGGCAATGCTCAACCAGGGAATGAACGCCGTGGAATTCCCGCGTGCTGCCCTGTTGCGGGGCCTGGAAGCACTGGCCTCACAGGGGTCGCGTGCTGCGGGTCTCGTTCTGGCCGCGCAGGCGGCAGGCGCCACGCGGCCGGCTCCGGAGCAGCGGAGGTGAGTTCGGAGGCCATGACGGCCGGGACGCGGGCGAGTCCCACGGTCATTCTGATCACCGGCGCCGTGCGGGAGCCGCTCGAATTCTACGCCACGTTGGATCGGGCTCTCCTGCTGGTTCGGCAGGGCCGGGCGACGCACGTCGTTATTTCCACCTGGAAAGGGCAGCTGGACAGCTTCGAAGGTCTGTGGCCGCTGTTGCGCGACAGCCGCGTGCACGTGGTGGAAGCCACGCCCCCGGACACTCTCGGCCACGGCGCAGCGCATGCGCAGTTCAAGAGCACGATCTCCGGCCTGCTGGCCTGTCCAGCAGGCTCCCGGGTCCTGCGGTGCCGCACGGACAAGACGCTCAAGGTCATGGGGGGGCTGGAACCCATCCTGGACCATGACCTCCCTGCATCGGAAATGGTAGGCCAATATGCCTCGCCGTTCCGCAGCAAGGTCGTCATTCTGGGTTATTCCTCCACGGCTTTTCTGTGGATGAGCGATTTCTGCTTTCTCGGTGTGCGTGACGACCTGTTGTGCGGTTTGGGCATGGCGCGGCAGTTCGACGACATTTTCTTCAATCCGACAATATCGCCTGAATTGCGGGTGCTGTCCTGGCCATTCTACCAGGGCAATGTTTTCCTGACGGAACTCTTCCACGGCCTCTCACATTATGCGCTGAGTCATGCTTTCGTGGGATGGTCTGCGCGACCCGACGCGGATTTGCCGCGGCCGATGGCGCGGTTGCTGGCGCTGCACGCGGCAGCGCACACCGGAAGCTTCGTTTGCGCCCGGGATTTCGGGCGAATGCCCGAGCCGACCATACCCTTGCTGTCGCTGATGACTGGGCAGCCGCAACGCCACCTGATGGATATGGTCTATATCGCCGGCCTACGTGGGACGCGGACCTCATCATCCCGTCTTTTCGCCGATCTGGCGGCGCAGGGTCTGGCATCCCGCTCAGGCAGTTCTGCCTTCGACACGGCGATGGCTGAACTCCATGCGGGGCTGGCGTCATCATGGCGGCTCGATCAGGCAGAAGCGGACGAGCTGCTCCGGTTCGTCACGGACGCGATGAATGCCGACAAGCCGATGATGTCCGTGATAGGAGGGCAGGAACTGACGCCCTTTATCGGCCGGGCGCGAAATGTCGCAGTGCCTGCCCGTCCGCCCGCGGAAGAGGCTATTACGCCCATTGTGGCGGAGTATTTAAAAGGGGTTCTCCGCAATCTCGGTATATCCGGGAATGACGAGCAGTTCGTGGCCATTTCGGCCGAGATCATGCGGCGCCCCGGGTTGATCATGGCCGCACTCGAGTCCACGATTCTGTTCTGGTGCGCCGTGCACAGTCTGCTGCGAACCGAAAATGCCTCGCCGCGCGCTGCTTGGCAGCTGCTGGCAGCCGCGACCAAAGGGCGCAGTTCCGATGCCCAGATATTTCGGGGTTGGCTCTGGCGTTTGCCTCATTCGGGCGCCTTCCTGCCGGAGGAGGCCGAAACCGCCTATAATGAAACCTTGCGGGATGTCAGTGATGCCGCACGGAAGAACTTCTGGCCTGCCCTGGTCTTGGCGGCCATGTTCCGACTGGATGGAGCCGCGCGTCACTTCGATCCTGCAGCGGCACTGTCGCAACTTCGGCAGGCAATTCGTACGGCCGGCCCCTTCGCCCCGGCCCTGATCGAAGCTGTCGCTTTCCTGGAGCGACATCCCCCGGTAGGGCCCGTCACCTTGCTGTTCTGGCGTGAGCAGTTCAGCTCCGCAACGACGTTTCTGGATGCGCTCGGTGCCACCCACCGGATGCCGGAACATGTTCGGACAGACATACAGCCCGCGCGCGTTCCGGCTTAGAGGCTGTTGTGGACCTGCTCCAGGTTGAGGAGGTTCTTGAGCATGAGGCAGGCGAAGGCGACGAGATGCAGGCCCGCGAGGGTTTCGGGGAGGCGCTCGTAGTCACGGACGAGGCGGCGA